>DATKTJ010000135.1:0-17263 GCA_035531235.1 Halothiobacillus sp.
CTCATTGAAAGAAATCTTTCGCCGAGGTCGGGCTGTCCGGGAGCGTCTCGGGCGTATCTGCGGTCGAAAGGGCATCGATCCGCCGCTCAGCTTCCTTGAGCGCTTGTTCGCACTGTCGGGCCAACTGGGTACCGCGCTCATAATCGGCGAGGGATTGCTCCAGCGTTTGCTCGCCTTGCTCCAGGCGGGTCACGATTTTTTCCAGTTCTGCCATGGCCTGTTCATATTGGGCGATGACTTCGGGATTGCCAGCCTGGACGACTTTGGTATTGGCGGCGGTTTTTCTGACGGCCATGGGCATGTCTCATTCGGTATCGATTTGAGTTCAATTATACCGCTCATACCCCAGGCTGTTGAAAAACTCTTGTTCAAGCCATGTTGATCAGGGCCATCGTGGCGGAAAAGCTGTGCGAGAACCTGCTCGGAAGCGACTTTGGGCATTGTGATCGACGGGGCGATAGTGATACCTTGAAATGGGGTTCATTTATGGAAGAGAGTAAGCAGTCCTATGAGTATTTTCCGCACCAAATCAGTCAGCCACGCTGCCTTCAGCGATACCGGTCTCAAGCGATGTCTGAGTGCCTTTGATCTGACCTTTATGGGCATCGGTGCGATTATCGGTACCGGGATCTTTGTGCTGACCGGGATCGCCGCGGCCAATCAGTCGGGCCCTGCGGTGGTGCTGTCCTTCGTGCTGGCGGGCATCGCCTGCACGTTTGCAGCACTGGCCTATGCGGAGCTGGCCTCATCGGTGGGCGGTTCGGGCAGTGCCTACGGCTACAGCTATGCGGCCTTCGGCGAGATTATCGCCTGGATCATCGGCTGGGATCTGATCCTTGAGTATGCCGTGTCCGTGGCGGCGGTCGCCAATGGCTGGTCGGGTTATTTCGAGAATGCCCTGTCGGCGATCGGTCTGGGGTTGCCCGCGATGTTGACGAAGGGGCCGTCAGTGGGGGGAATCATCAATCTGCCGGCGTCGCTGATCATTCTGAGCCTGATGGGGCTGTTGATTCTCGGGGTACGAGAGTCTTCCCGCGTCAACGTGGCGATGGTGTTCGTCAAGCTGCTGACGATTACCGTATTTATTGCCGTCGCAGGGTTCAATATCCATCCCGAAAACTGGCATCCGTTCATGCCCTTTGGTTGGTTCTCCGAGGGCAGTGGCGGTAAGCCGATTGGTGTGCTGGCCGGCGCGTCGATTGTGTTTTTCGCTTATGTGGGCTTCGATGCCGTTTCCACCGCCGTCGAAGAGGCCCGCAACCCGCAGCGTGATGTGCCGATCGGCATTATTTCCTCATTGGTGATCTGTACGGTGATCTATATTGCAGTCTCCGGCCTGTTGACAGGGATTGTGTCCTACAAGGATCTGAACGTGTCGTCCCCGGTGGCCTATTCGTTGCAGCTTCTCGGGTACCACTGGGCGTCAGCGCTGGTCGCGACCGGGGTGATTACCGGGCTGACCACCGTAATGCTGGTGTTGTATTACGCCTTGAGCCGAATCATTCTGGCGATGTCGCGTGATGGCCTTATTACCCCCCGTCTGTCGAAGGTACATCCCAAGACGCAAACACCGATTCCAATCATTGTGGGCTGTGGCGTGGTCATGTCTCTGATTGCCGGATTGGTGCCACTGGGCGAATTGGCGGAACTGGTGAATATCGGTACGCTCGCCGCGTTCGTGCTCGTCTGTCTGGGCGTGATCGCGATGCGAATTCGCCAGCCGGATCTGCCCCGACCGTTCAAGAACCCTTTCGGTATTCTGCTGCCCGTACTTGGGGTGTTTTCCTGCGGGGCATTGATGATGTTCTTGCCGATGGTGACCTGGATTCGATTTCTGGGCTGGCTGGCGATTGGTGCCGTGATTTATTTCACCTACTCCTATCGCCATAGCCACCTGGGTAAAGCGCAGCCGCTTAAGGCAGAATAAAAGCCCGCCTGCCGGGCGCGATTGCATTGGTGCGCGCAGACTAGTCCTTTTGCGGGCGGGGCAGGTTTCTGCGAATTTCCGCCAGCAGGCCGGCGCTGGCCTCTTCGATCATGTCCAGTACCTGTTCAAAGCCCTGTCCCCCACCATAGTAGGGATCCGGGACCTCATCAATGCCATAGTCCGCGGCATAACTCATCAACAGACGAGGCTTTTTCTGCAGTTCTGCGGGCGCCAGCTGGCGCAGGATGGCCGCATTGTCTCGATCCATGGCGAGGACGTAGTCAAACGCCTGGATATCGGCCTGGGTCACTTGCCGCGCGCGCAGTACGTCCATCTGATAGCCGCGCCGCAGGGCGGTCGCGGTAGAACGGGCATCGGGCGGATTGCCAATGTGATAGGCGTGGGTCCCGGCCGAATCGATCTGAATATGCGCCTCAAGCCCCTCGTCGATCACGAGTTTCCGGAAAACGGCCTCGGCGGTTGGGGAGCGGCAGATATTGCCCATGCAGACGAAAAGAACACGTGCTTTGGGTTCTGAATACATTGGTGGTGACCTCCTCGCAGTTGTCTGTCGCGTTGGGATTCGATCATAGCAAATCCCCGCGACAGGGTTGGGGCGCGTCCATGACCCCGGTGTTGCACTTGAGTAGTGCCTATTCCTGTCAAAAGCGTGGGGTTTTCGTTTTGCAGGATGCGCTAGGCTCAGTGACGCTAGAGGGGCTTCATACCGACTCTTCTAGTATAATTACGCGCTTCTGCTTTACGCACGGCGTGCTCAAAGTTTATACAAATGATGAGATTTTCCGCTAAAGAAACTCGCCGGACCGCCGATACGCAGTCATGATAATTAAACAAACCAGTTTCACCAGGGTAGAAAAAAAGGCATGAATATTTACAGCAACACGGCAAAAATTCTCATTTCCTTCATGGTGACGGCAATCCTGTTCGTGGGCGTTCTGGTTTATATTCTGGGCAATATGAACGCGGTTACCACGGCCTACCAAAACCTTGGTGCGACGCAATACACTCGGCTGGAATTGTTCCAGGAGTTGAGCAGTAATGGCCTGCTGGGTGGGGTTGCAACCCGGAACAAGGTGTTCAAGCCGAAATATGCACCACCCTACAAGGTGATGATGCATACGAATGAGGTGTTCAGCAAAGACCTGGAAACCATCCGTTCATTGACGTCTGCTGATGATACGGCCAGCAACCAGTTGCTGGATGATATTGCCAAGCGCTGGGCGTTGGTTGTTGATGCGCGGGTCAACGTGTTCAAGGATGTCGATGCCGGTAATGTGGATGCTGCCACCCAGCTCCTACTGGATACGGAATTCCCCAACTGGCAACAAATCCGCAAGGATCTGGGCGTGCTGACCAAGGATGGCAAGGCTGAAACAGCGCGGCTTCAGGATGCGATCGAGCAGCAAGCGGAACGGGCCCGTCAATTGAGTATCTGGGTCGGGCTTGCTGCTCTGCTGATCGGTTTGGCCCTGATGGTCGTGGTCATGCGATCCGTCTCCAGCCGTTTGTCGACGGTAACGCGGGCCATGCATGAAATTGCCACCGGCGATGGCGACCTGCGCAAACGTTTGCCGGAAACGGGGCGAGATGAAATCACCGATTTGGCACGTACCTTCAATCGCTTTGTTATAAAAATTCAGGATCTTGTGCGTGAGATTACCGAATCCAGTACCCATCTGGCGGCCTCGGCCGAGGAAATGTCCACCATTACTACCCTATCCCGGGAAAATACCCGCCACCAGGCAGAGCAGACCGAAATGGTTGCCGTCGCGATTGACGAGATGACCGCGACCACCAAGACGGTCGCCCAAAATACCAACGAAACGGCCTTTGCCGCCCAGGAAACCGATGAGGCGACCCGTGCTGGCAAGGAAGTACTGAATCGTTCGGTGCAGAGTATCAACAAGCTGGTGAACCACATGCATAAGACCACTGAGGCCGTGCATGAGCTTGAGGGGCAAACGACGAAAATCGGCGGTGTGCTGGATGTGATCCGCAGTGTGGCCGAGCAGACCAATCTTCTGGCATTGAATGCTGCGATCGAGGCGGCACGGGCCGGTGAGCATGGTCGCGGGTTCGCGGTCGTCGCCGAGGAAGTCCGGAATCTGGCGAGCCGCACCCAGCGTTCCACCGAGGAAATCCGGGAAATCATCGAGCAGTTACAGCAGCGGGTGAGCGAAACGGCTACGGCCATGGAGATCAGCGAGGCACACGGCCAGGAGACCATCAAGTTGACCGGCGAAACCGACGAGTTGCTGGATGTGATCAGCACCCGTGTGAATGCCATTACCCAGATGACATTACAGATTGCTGCCGCAACGGAAGAACAATCAGCCGCGGCTGCTGAAATCAATCAGAACCTGTCCAAGATCCGGGTCCAGAGCGAGCATCTCGATGATTCCGCCGAACAGGTTTCTATCGCCGGTTCCGATCTGACCCGTCTGGCCTCCAGCCTGGATCAACAGGTCGGGCGTTTTAAGGCCTGATACCAGGCCTGCTTCAAAGCCGGATGGGGCGACCTCGCCCCACCGATCACGAATGACGACTCAGGGGCCTGCGGGCCCCTGAGTTTTGTCGCGACACCAAAGCCAAGCTTCCCTATTCTCGGCCCCTCTTGCGGCAGATCACCCCTTTTTTGCCCGAATCCCCAACAGCGTGGCCCTTTCTCTTTTGAAAACAGCCTTGGTGAACGCCTGTTTCGTCAGGTGACACTCAATACCGACCTTGCGGTGGGGCCGGTCTCCAGTGTGGCTGGAATCAATCAGGTATTCCCTAGCACAAGCGATTGATAAAAATTATTTTTGGTGCGGGGTGATCTTTTTTCCTGCGCACCAATATCTTCCTAATACGCCACTTTGAAATGGGCTTTTCCATTAAAAATATCCCATTGAAGTCTCGTTTTTCTGAAGAAATGCCACCCCGCTGTATCAACACTGAATCAGTCGAAATCCAATGCTGCTGCGGTTTCGTATTTTTCGCCTTGAAAAACTGTTCAATAACTGAAACAGATGACGTTCTGTTCGCCTGGCTATTGAGCATAACTGGCTGATTTGGAATGTCATTGATTTCTGGCATCGATGTTGCACTGGTGTATAGACAACTGGTGATTTTCACCATGGTCAACGCGAGGATGTCAGGTCATGAGCAGTCGAACTCAACAGCGTAGACGTAGATATACATTAAGCGCGGTAGTGACTTTTTTGTTGGCTGTATCCGCGAGTTCAGCGGTAATTGCTGCGGGTGTGGAGTACCAAGTCAAGGCCCAGCCGGGTGACATCGTAATCCTTCGAAATGTGCCTGCACGCCCTGCCGCGCGGCAGATGCCCCCCTCCAATGCGTTAATGATGAATCCAAGCCCGGGTCCGGAAATTACCCAGGGTTTGGGGGCGGCTGAGTTGACGAATGCCGACTACGCCGCCTTGTCTGCCAATGCCCCCGGTTTGGTGACGGGGCCGCACCAAGGGCCTCTGACAGCACAACTGGTTCGCGAGAATGTACAAGCCGCTACGACCGGTTTGCTCACGCCGACTCAGGGCGGTGCGTCATTGGGCTCAGCCGGGAGCGCTATCCGTTCGGCAACCGGTGGCATAGCACCAAGCGTATCCGGTGCGCTGATGGGCGGCGGGCTGTTGCCGTCGGGGGGGCGGCCGTGATCACCGTGTTGCGTTTCGTGGATAGAGTATGCGGCCTGGGGTTTGGTGTGTGTCTTGGGGCGGTCACGATGATGCCCATGGCCCACGCGAATGACTACGACTGGATGCTGGGTGTGTTGAACAACACGCATATCGGCGGTGGTGTTGGTGCCGGGGCGTCAGGAAATGTTGCGATCAACACGGCGGCCGGGGACAGCAATATGCAGTCCAACCAGCGCCAGATACAGCTCGGGGCGGGCGGAGCCGCATCTGCCAACGTGCCGATGACACGCGGCGTTCGTCCCCAGCAACCCGGTGATTCCGGCGCGATGATCGCGCAGTCCGAGATCAGTGGACAGGCATTCAACCACGCGGACGGTGTTGTGGGAATCAATCAGGTGAGTGGCGCAGGAAATGCGCAAGTGAACTCAATGTCGATGGGCGGCATAAGCCGCCGTCCATCAGAAGGGATTCGTTCGGTTGGGCCGGCTATGCCGACCCAACCGGCGAATACAGCCGGTCAGAAATCTGACCGGCCGGTGGGGAGTATCTCGGATCGGTATCGCGCCGTCATTAGCGAAGGCGCGTTATCCGGTATCAGTGGTGTACTCCAAATCAACCAGGTCTCGGGGATCGGGAATGTGACCGCGAATCACTTTTCAATCTCGATGCCCTGAAACTGGTTTCATGATCGATGTAAACCCAACAAGAAGGATAGATCTTATGAAAACCCAAATCAAGATGACGCTGATCGCTTCAGCAATTGCAGCACTGGTATCTGCCCCCGTAATGGCCGACTCTCATCATGGCGGCCACCATGACGGCAAGAAAGTCGATGTGAGCGTTAAGGTGAACAAGAACATCACCAAGAACGTCACTGACAATATCGTCAACAACGATGTTCGTAACATCGCGGTGAATGCAGAAGCAGGCGCAACTGCCTCCGACTCGCAGTTGATCACTGGAAACAGTGTGGGCAGCACCAAGCTGACCAATGACGCGAAGATTGGCGACAATGTTGGCAGCAGCGCCAGCGGCAATATTGGCATGAACGTCGCTGCGGGCGACACCAACGCTCAGGACAATGCCGCTGCATTGTCTGCGGTTGATGCCGGTTTTGTCTTCGGCCAGTCTACCGCTGCCGTGGATGTGAATCAGGCGAACGTGGGTAATACCACGATAAACAGCGGGGTAACGAATACCGCTTCTATCGGTAACTCTGCCTTCCAGAATGCCTCTGGCAACATTGCTGTGAACGTGGCTTCCGGTACCGGTAACGGCCAGAAGAACACAATGGCGGCTTCTGTATCCACCGCTCGCGTGGCGAGCGCCTCGATCAACAGTGCTCAGATGTCAGCTGGTAACAGTATTCGTAACGAAGGCCGTACGGAGAAATACACCGATCTGGTGAATGTCACTCTGAAGGGCGGCAGCATCGGTGGTTACGCAGGTAGTGGCAGTGGCTCCTACACCGGCCGTACCAGCTCAACCACCACGGGTCAGATGGATCAGATCGGCAACGTCTATCCGGATATGTGGAGTGGATCGAGTCATCCAGGCGGAGTGTCGACCGGCCATTTCGACTTGGATACGGCCACCCAAGGGGGGTCTGATCTGAACCATGATGGCGGCGCGCTGGCCTTTGGTACCCATGACATGAAGTCAACCGGTTCCGAGAGCGGCACGTTGGGCTTCCACGAAATGGGCGGCATCGCTTTGGGTACAGTGTTGAGTGGCCAGGTTGCGTCAACTCGCTATGTCGTGGTCAACGCTGTCAATGACGCTTCCCTCAGCGGGAATGCCTTCTCTAAGGCTTCCGGCAACATTGGGGTGAACGTGGCCGCCGGTACGGGCAACCTGCAGAGCAACAGCCTGTCTATGGCTGTTTCCTGCGTGTCCTGTGGCGGTGCCAAGACCGGTGAATAATCAGGACACCTGATTATTAATGCCGTCGGACGGGGTACGGTGAGCCGATACCCCGTCTTTCCAGACAAATCAATCGGGTTTTGTCTGGAAAGGCCCAGTCTGACCCTCCGCGTTATGACGATTGAAGTATTTCCCAGGAGTCCAGAAGACCATGCCCCACCCCACGGAAATCAGCATGCACACCGGGCCGCGAGCCAGTCGTCGAGTGTTGTCTGCGATCTGTTTTGGGTTTTTCCTCACCACGTTCCAGGCAGTCGGCACAACTGTGACTCAGGCAGCCGAAATCCGGTTCGGCGACATTCTTCCGAGCGGCGCGATTCTCACCAAGCCCGTGATCAGCATGCAGGAGCGGCGCTATCTGAACGTGGTCCGTCAAAAATATGATTTTTCCTGTGGTGCCGCGGCGTTGGCGACAATTCTGCGTTATGCGTATGGCTTGCGTATCGGTGAGGATACGGTCCTGTCGGGCATGATGGGTGTCGCCAACCCCGAGATAGTGCGGACACGCGGGTTTTCCCTGCTGGATATGAAGCGATACCTGGCCGAACTCGGTTATCGGGGCCGTGGCTATCGAATCGATTTGGAACGGCTCGGTTCGATCCATGTTCCCACGATCGTTCTGATGAACGTGAATGGGTACAACCATTTCGTTGTACTGAAAAGCGTCAGCGACGGCTATGTGCACATTGCCGATCCCGCGTTGGGTAATCGGCGTTATCCCTTGGCCAAGTTTATAGCGAGTTGGCCATCGCGGACCATTTTTGCAGTCATCGGTCCCGGCTTCGACCGTCATACGGTGTTACTGGATCCGACCGACATTCCCAGCGCGAAATCATTGCAGCAGCGCTCGGGTTCAGTGCCCAAGGCCGAACTGCTGGATTTTGGATTTACCCATGCCGATCTGTTTTAGCAGTCCTGATCTTCGGATGCCAGGCGGCACCGTTATGCAGATTATGTAGATTCCTCTCATGGAGATATCCGTCATGAACAAATATCCAAGTATCCGTTTTTATTCTTTCACGTCGAACCGGCATTCAAAGGAACTGGTTCGGGATGTGACATGGATCGCGGGTAGCGCACTCGTGGCCTGTGCCCTGTTCGCGGGACTGGCATCGGCAGCGCCAGTGCCCAGAACGGGAGATCATATGGGTAATAAATCATTAATCGTCCCTCTGACTGACCCCGAGCTATCGGTCATGCGCGGCAAGTTTTTGCCGAACAATCAACAGGTCGTCTTCTTCGGCGTGGAAATGGTTTCTCAATGGCAGACAGCCGGTGGAACGATGAATGCGGGCATGACGCTGGGTATTGATCGATCTCGTGGAGCCCCCACGGTCAGTTATCAGCCGACAGTGACCATCATGGGTGCGCCCACTCAGATAGCGGCCAATGGGGTTGTGCAGGATGGTTCGGCGCAGGATACCCGTGGGGTGCGGCAGCAAATCCAGGTCGCCGGTAACGACAACCAGGCCACCAACCAGTTTCAGGTGGCAGTCATACCATACGCTTCGGGAGGCGACTCCACGCCCGCAGGCAATGGGCAGCAGCAGGTCTCGCTCAGCCATGGGGGTGCCACGGTGACTGCCGGTATCTCCGGCGGTAACCAGGCGGGAGTGACGATCCAGTTGGGTAATTCGACCGTTCGTCAGGTGATCGGCGGCGGTAGTAATGCGCTGCAGCTGATTCAGCTTGCGGGCAATCAGCAGAGTATTCAGAACCAGTTGCGGCTCGTGGTTGGTGTCAATCAAGCCGCCGGGCTTGCAGGGGTGGATCTGAAGCGTCAGGTTGGCATGGCGCTGGCGACCATGCGTGGTATGTAATTTTAGAGTTTCCCCGTTTCTGGTGCGGGGTTGTGTGCCAGATGGTTGGAAGGATCAGGGCGAGAGGGTGGGATGGTGTTCAACTGATCCGACAATGATTTTCATGAAAAAAAACATCAAGGAATCATCATGAGAAAGGAAAATAGCTCTATTTTTCGGGTGCGTCGTAGTGCTGCTTTGGTGGCTTTGATCTGTGCGGGTGCGGCGTGTGTTCCGGCTGTCGCAGAAGCCAACGAAGCGGATGATCTTAAGGCAATGAGTGTCGAGCTTGAAACACTGAAGCAAAGTTACATCAATGAGGTGCGACGTTTGCGGGAAGTGGATGCACGGTTGCTTGCTGTGCAGGCCAAATTGAAGGCGGCGGGTGTCGAGCCGGAAGGCAAGACAACTCAGGCCGAGCAGCAACCAGCGGCTGGTTCGACGACCGGTAGTGCCAGCGGTAACGGCACTGCATCGGCCGATGAGGGCGATAGTGTAGGTCATACTGCGGCCGATAAGGAAAAAGCGACCAAACGCAGCATTGATGATTTTCTCCAGCAGGAACATGTTGCTTTCGACCGTCAGTTTGTGATCGAAGGCGGCGTGACCTATAGCCGATATGATCGCAATCAATTGGCATTGAACGGATTCCTGGCGCTGGATTCGATATTTTTGGGAAATATTTCCGTGGACAAGGTAGCCAGTGACACGCTGACCTACAGCTTGGCAGCACGGTACAGCCTAACCCCGCGTTGGAATATTGGGGTATCAACACAGTTCCTGCAACGGCAGATTACTTATCAGAAGGGAGGGGCCGGTGGTTCCGCCGCCAGCTATGCAGAGCTGTCTCAGGGCAGTTCCGTCACGCCGGGTGATACGACGATGAACCTCAGTTATCGCCTGCTGCCCGAAACGGACAGCAGGCCGGATATCGTGTTGACGGGGAGTGTGATTGCCCCGACAGGTCGATCGCCTTATGGCATCAGCTGGGAGACAATCAACGCGGGTCAGGATGCTTCCGGGAATTCCTTCGTGCAGTTTTCCGTGCCGACAAAGCAGGCGACAGGCAATGGTCTGTGGGGGTATGGCGCGTCGGTATCGTTGGTCAAGACGATGGATCCGGCCCTGGTCTTTGCGAACTTCGGCTACACCGGGTACCTCTCAAGACATTTCCATGATATCGGCATCGACCCTTCCGTTCAGAATCCGGGACGGGTGAAGCTGGGCGAGTCTTTCTCATATGCGTTGGGGTTGGCTTTTGCCTTGAACGATCGGACGAGTCTGTCCATGTCAGTCAGTGATCAAATATCCCGGCAGGCAAAAATCAAGTACGACGGTCAGAATTGGCAATCCCTGGTTGGCAGCAATGCCAATGCGGCGACTTTCAGTCTAGGCATGACTTATGCGCTGAACAAGAAAACCACGCTGGTGACGACGCTGGGTGTAGGGCTGACGCCCGATGCGCCGGACTTCACACTCGGCATCAAGGTGCCCTTCATCCTTTGACTGGCAATTTGAGTCAGTATTCCAAGCCACGTTTTTCTCATGACGTGGTTTTAACCCCATTGAATCCTTCCCAGAGAACGATTCAGACCATCGAATTTCCTCTCGTATTTGCCGCAGATGGAGGGGAATTTTCGTTTAAATCAGTCAGTCTGCCCGCTCGAGGCGGTTTAGTGCTTGTCTAATGGTCAGGAACGTTTGTAATTCCACGCAAAAGGAAACGAGTCATGAAAGGCTTACCAATGCAAGCCTTCAGCAGGTGTACTCTGGCCCAACGACCTGCAAGTCATGATCACGCCGCAAATTTCAGCGGATACGTTGCAACACTGGAGGATATAAGTAAGTACGCGGCTTTACTGGTGCAGGAATTGGTTCATTTACTGGCTCAGCTCCTGCTCCGCTTCTAGCCAATCGTTCAACTCATGACCAGGTGCGAAACCGCGTGCTTCGGCTTTGTAGTAGGCGGCCAGCGCAATGTGCTCAACGCTATTGACGGCGGTGTCTCGGGATGTAGATGCTTTCGTGTTCGAGGTTCGACTCGGGCGGGGGCTGGTATTGCTGCCGGAGGCGGTGGTCCGGGCTTTCTTGACGCGAGGCGTGGCCGTTGCAGTTGTCATGTTGTGCTCCTAGCCGGGTGACTGATTTGCTTTGGACGGGATCACGTTGGCGCATCGAAATTTTCTGCATATACAACCAACTGGCTAGCAAATGTATGCAAAATCTCGCGCAACGGAAATACGGGCAAACACGTACGCTCGGTACTGTGTTTGCCCGTATTATCTGACGCGCCTACCCACGCTCGGCAATCAGTTGAGCAGCGGGACGCAAATTAATGCCAGGGCTGGTCCCGAAGGCAGTGTGACGCGATTCATGAACAGGTGGCAGCGACTTTTTCGGCCATCGTAATCCACGACCTGAAAGGGCACCGCGCAGCGGCACCGATAGGCCAACCGCGGATTGACCGTGCCGCCATCCATCAGTGAAGTGTGCCCCAGGCTGGGAATGAAAACGGCGATATGCCGTCCCTTTAGTGCTTCGCGTTCATACCCGAAAATGATTTGCGTATTGGCGCAGCAATCCAGGATGTGCCCCTGTTCGTCGATCCAGACTCGGCAGGGTTGCCGCTGTTCGTCGGGGGCGAAATATTGCCGCTTTTGCGTGGAGAGTGGAAGACTATTCAAGCTGCTTGTAATCATGATTGCCTCGAATTTTTTGTGTCAATGACAAGGGGGTGGGCATATTTGCCCTTTCAGAACAAAGTACATCCCGCACTGACACATAGTTTCGAAGGAAGACCGCCTAGCCTTCCTTTCGTAGGTTTTACCAGGTTCGTTCCGTTCACCGAAGGCGCACACATGGGATCGGACGGTGACGGGCATGCCAACTGGCCAGCCTTACTGCACCGCGATTTTTTTCATGGTGCTGTCGCCCTTTTTGGGGAGCGTCAGTTTCAATACCCCGTTTTCATACTTGGCAGTCGTTTTGGTGTCGTCGACCATTTGAGGCAGGGTGAACGAGCGGTACTGTCGGCCATAGGTGCACTCCCGCAGGATGACCTGATCGCCCTTTTTTTCCTCTTTTTCCTTTTGGGTTTCGGCGCTGACGGTGACTTGATCGCCATGAACGGAAACCTGGATATCTTCCTTCTTGAACCCGGGAATCTCGGCCCGGACTATGTACGCGCCATCGTTTTCGGTCACGTCGATCGGAAATGGGTTGGGGGTCGTCATTTGATTCCAGGAGAAGGGTTTCATGAAGAACCCTTGGAATAGTTCATCCATATCGCGGGTGAGCGGATCGATGCGGGTGAGGCCCTTGAGGGGGTTGAAGCGTGCGATGTCAGTCATGATGCTTTCTCCAATACGATTTGACGGTTGAACGCTGTAGTGAAATGCCAAGGCAAATCAAGCACTGACAAGACGAATATCGGGGTGTACCGACTGACTCGGCCGTGATTTGAGCGGCCCCACGTCTGCCATACCCTCGATCTCAGCTTCCGCAGCCAACCAGTCGGACAATTCATCGCCGGCGGAAAAACCCCTGGCTTCGGCCTTGTAGTAGGCCGCTGTGGCAATTTGCTGGTAACGATCGTTCATCTCGTGGAGATGGGTTTCTGACCCCGTGATGGCGGCACGATGCTCATCACTGTGTTTCGGTTTTTTTGCAGTTGCCATGGCATGAGTGCTCCTGTGCGTGGTATTTGGAACGAGTGTGGCCGAAGCCTTCTGGCATTCTTTTAGGGAAAAGACACTCATTCGGCGGAGGTTCACTCTATGCATCCCGTTATGGAGAAAAAATACGGGCGGCTACGTAAGGGGAATCACGTAAGGGTTGGTACGTAGGGCGTTACCCTTAGGGGTTCACCCGTATTGGATGGGGGTATCAGACGAGGCTACGGTAATAACCCCGGTGGCGAGTGCGCACCTAGTTCCGTTGTCCGTCAATGTGGGGGATGGGGGTAACTAATTGTATATGTAAGTGTTTTCGGGCTTGACCGCGGCATGCTCTAGGGAGGCGTTCATCAAGTAAGCAGATGGTGTGTCGGGAAGGCGAGGATTTTGAATAATGGCTCATGATTTGCAAACATCGTTGTCGCTTATTCCTTGGGTTTCACATCGCCAGACGCGCGTTTGGTCGCGGGTATGTCTGTCGACTCTTCTGTGGATTCTGCTCTGCGACGCTCCATCGGTTTTAGCACAGGATATCCATGCCGAACGCAGCATGTTCGTTGGGGGGCTGGCCGCGCAGGATCAGACGGCAATCCGCGATGCGTGGGAACCGACACTGGCGAGCCCAGTCGGTGTCGGTACTGTACATGTTGTGGCTGGTGGGGGAGAGTCCGCCGGATGGAATGCATTGCATCGGTACCTCGACTGGCATGTCTTAGAGGTGTTGCTGGCTATTTTTTCGCTGTTTGTGGTTACGCTGGTCATGTTGTATCTGCACACCCGTCATGTGAATCATGCTTTGCACGCCGCCCAGCAGAGGCTTCAGGTCATGGCCTACCATGATGCCTTGACCGGATTGCCAAATCGGGTGCTTCTGGAGGAGCGCCTTTCCCTGGCGCTGGCCCGCGCCAAGCGGAGCGGGCATGAGGTGGCGGTATGCCTGCTGGATCTCGATGGCTTCAAGCCAATCAACGACACCTTCGGCCATCTCATTGGGGATCGCGTCCTGCAGGAGGTTGCCGAGCGCATCAAGGGGTGTCTTCGCGAAAGCGATATGGTGGCGCGCTATGGCGGGGATGAGTTCGTTCTGGTCCTGGATGATCTTGTCGATCAGCGACAATTGCGGGAGGTGGTCGAACGCGTGTTGATGGCGGTGGCCCAACCATTGACGGGCCATCCCGGTGCGCGTGTCCGGGCCAGTATCGGGGTCAGTATCCACCCTGAGGATGCGACCGATGCCTTCAGTTTGCTCAAGCATGCTGATGAGGCCATGTACGCCGCCAAGCGCGACGGGGGCAACCGCTTTGCGATGTCCGCACGTCTTACAATCGTACCGCCGCGGCCGATTCTGTTCCGGAAAGCATGATCTGCATGCTCATGGCCAGGTGTTTAAAACCGGTCGAATCAGGCCGAGAATGCGCCTATCTCGGCTATGCGAACGAGATCAAGCAGGGTTTCTGCGCCGATCTTATGCATGACTCGCGCCCGGTGGATTTCCACGGTCCGGTGACTGATGCCCAACCGTCGGGCGATTTCCTTGTTGGACAACCCCTCGATGGCCAGCGCCATGACATCACGCTCCCGATTGGTCAGACTCTCCATGCTCGATCGGGCGGAGTGGTTGGCCTCCACGCGCGAAAGGAGTTGTTCACTTTCCAGCAGGGCGATATGTACACTTTCCAGCAGGGCATGGCCTGTCACGGGTTTGCTCAGGAAATCCATGGCCCCCGATTTGATCGCCCGGACACTCATCGGGATATCGCCATGCCCCGTCAGGAAAATCACCGGCAACAAGATACCGCGCTGGGTAATCTCGGCTTGCAACTGCAAGCCATCCAGGTCCGGCATCCGGATATCGATAATGGCGCAGCAGCGCGGTTTTGTTTGGTCGATGGCATCGAGGAAGGTATTGGCGCTCGCAAACGCCACCACGCTAATGTCTTCCTGTGCCAGCAAGAGGGTCAGGGAATCCCGGATGGCGGGATCGTCATCGACGACATAGACAGTATCGTGAAATTTCATGATGCGAAGGGCAGCGTGAAGTGGAAAACGGCGCCCGGGCCGGCATTTGTATCGAGCCAGAGGCGTCCGCCCTGGGCCTCGATGAGTGCGCGGCTGATGGCCAGCCCCAGACCAATACCATTCTCTTTGGTGGTGAAGAACGGGTTGAATATTTGTCGTGCCATATCGGCATCTATCCCCGGACCGCTGTCCAGTATCGTGGTTAGCGCTAGGGAATTTTCGATCTCGGTGCGCACCCGGATGGTGATTTGGGCGGTCGCTACACCGGCTTCTCGCATGGCATCCACCCCATTGGTGATCAGGTTGATGAGCACTTTTTGCAACTGAAGCCGATTCGCCAGCACGGGTTTCAGGCCAGGAGCCAGATCGATGACGGTGTGAAAACCGCCATAGCCGCTATCATTGACGCTGGCCAGCGCTTCGTGGATCACCTCGTTCAAATTGGTGGGTTCGGGCAAAATCTCGCCGCTGTGCAGAAATTCGAGCAATTCGTGCAGCACCTGACCCGCTTTTTGCGACTGGGCGACAGCGCCCTTGAGCGCATGTTCCAGTTTGTCCATCTGCCCGCTATCCAGCATTTTCAGGGCAGCCTCGCTATAGGCGGAAATCGAGGCAAGAGGCTGATTGATCTCATGAGCGATCGCTGCCGCCGTTTGGGCCGCCACCTGTTGATCGACCAGTTGGTCCATCGACCGTCGCCGGTTTTTCAGTTCCGCCTCCATGGTCCGCTGCTCAGTCATGTCCTGAATTGTGCCGACGATGCGGGTGGCGCGACCCGCTTCGAGAAAGGCACGGCCTTTGGCGACCAGTGTGCGTTCCTCGCCGGTTTTCGGGTTGATGATCCGGTATTCCGCTTGATAGGTATTGTTTCCCGCAGCGGAATTCATGGCGCGCTCAATGGTGGCGCGGGTTTTCTCACGATCATCCGGATGAACAAGGGCAAGGAAGGTCTCAAAGTTGATGGGTTCGTCTGGCTCAACACCACAGATTTTCCGGGTACGCTCATCCCATTCCAGTTGACCCGTACTGATGTCACGATCGAAGATACCAAGACCAGATGCTTCCTGTGCCAGGAGTAGCCGGTTCCGGCTCGAGATCAATTCGCTCAGGGTGCGTTTGAGTTCGGTGATGTCTTTTTGCACGGAAACGTAATGCGTGATTTTTCCGTTGGGCTGACGCAAAGGGCTAATGGTTGCGGCCTCAATGGATAGCAGCCCATCCTTGCGGCGATTGATGAACTCTCCCTGCCATATTGCCCCGGTTGCCAGTGTTTGCCAGAGCAAGCGATAGGTCTCCGCTGGTGTCAGCCCGGATTGCAGCATCCGGGGGCTACGACCCAATACTTCTTCCGCACTGTAGCCGGAGATGAGTGTGAAAGCCGGGTTGACGAATTCAATGACACCATCAAGGTTGGTGATCATGATGCTGTCCGGACTCTGTTCCACTGCCAGCGACAGCTTGCTCAAGTGCTCCTCGGTGGCACGTCGTTCGGAGATATCGACGAACATCAACCAGATGAAAGCGTCCGACACGCTGGACACCCGAATCACGCCCAGAAATCGGGCATCTAGTTTCGAGCCATCACGACGCAGCAGCGTCAGGTCGAAGCGTTGGTGTGTTGTCGCCTGTTGAAACACGGAAAACAGGTTTTGCCAGTTTCCCCGATCGGTCGGTGCAATGAAATGCATAAAGGGCTGCCCGACACATCGCGCACGTTCTAGGCCCAGCAGGTTGGTCGCTGTCAGGTTTATTTCTGAAATTCGCCCCTCTGCAGTCAGCGCGAGGTATCCGACCGGCGCGAATTCATAGAGTTCGGCATAGCGATCCCGTGATTCCTCAAGCTCGATTTGCGCGTGGCGCAGGGCTTCGTTCTGCATTTCCAGCTCGATTTGATGCACCTGCAGCTCATGGAGCAGTTCTTCAGTAGACGTTTGGGCTAACTTGTCCGGGAGCGCCGAGGTTAATTGTTTTTCAGCCATTGTTCGCAGATCGGCGGAGGCTTTGCGTTGCTCGCGTTTAGAATGATCGGACATGTTCCGCATTACCCTTTTGTGCCCTGTTTTAAGCCGAACTGGCTATTTTGATCCTGCTTGCAAAACGAAGTTCCGCATGGATCCTGATAACAGGATAACCACCTATTTAGGGAGGTTATTCTTGTCGGGTACTGACGTCAACGATCAATGGGGGAGATGCCCGCATATGCGCGATACAAGTGTACTGAGTTTCGGGCACGCGCCGAACCAGCGCCAAGGCAATGATTCGGGC
>DATKTJ010000136.1:0-2430 GCA_035531235.1 Halothiobacillus sp.
TTTCAGGGAGTTGCGCAGGAAAGGTTGGACAACGGCGGGGCGAGTTCCCTATAATCTGGCCCACGCGCAGTTAGCTCAGATGGATAGAGCGTCGGCCTCCGAAGCCGAAGGTCACTGGTTCGACTCCAGTACTGCGCACCATACAAAACAGCGACTTAAGTTTTCCTCTTGATGCCAAATGAATTTATGCCACCCTGACGCCATACTTGGATCAGAAGCAGGGTGCAAATATGGCAACGATCAGATCCCGAGAAGACCAGGACGGCATCACGATAGGCTGGCAAGCCCAGATCAAGCGTAAGGGCTTCCCCATGGTCGTCAAAACCTTTCGCACCAAAGCCGAGGCTACGCAATGGGCCACGGTGACGGAATCGGAAATGATGCGGGGCCTTTTTCAATGCCGGTGAAATTGGTGATCTTCACCGTACCGTCCGGGAACCGTGCGGTAATTTCCAGTTCGCCGCCCATGGCTTCGATGTGCGAGCGCAGGCTGGAAATGTACATATCCGTCCTTCGCTCCATTTTGGCGACGCTGGGTTGTTGCACATGCAGCACGTCGGCAAGTGCTCTTTGGGACAGGCCCCGCGCCCGGCGTAGTTCATTGAGCGGCATTTCAGCCAGCAGCGTATGGTAGAGCGCATTTGAACGTGCTTTCGCATCCGGCGACATCTTCGCTTCGAGTTCTGCAAACTGTTTAGCCATCTTTCAGCTCCTCTTTTCGTAAAGCAACTAAGTGCTCATCATATAACCGATCCGCAACCGGCACATTTTCATCATACCAACGATCATTACCGGTTTTGTCCCCGCCCAACAGCAAAATTGCGCAACGGCGCGGATCGAAGGCGAACAGTATGCGATAAGGGCGGCCCGCATGTTGCACCCGCAACTCACGCATATTTCCGTGTTTGGATCCATGGACACCGCTGCTGTGCGGAAACCCGAGATTGGGGCCGAGATCGCCCAGGAGCATGACACTGGCCCGCACGGACTCTTGTTCTATGGTGGTCAATAGTTCCCACCAATCGCCAAACTCATCGGTATATTCGACGTCCCATTTCATCGTTCAAGTATTCCATCGGTGGCATGTGGCGTCAAGGGCGGGATGCCCGTGGCAGGCCATTCAGCCCCGAGCGGTTTGCCTTCCGCGGGATGTTTGGGATTGAACGATGCGAAGAATGGGGTGGTGAAACGTCACTCAGCGGATGTAAGTCGTTGATACCCGCGCCACCCTGGCGCCATACTTGAAACAGGAATAAGCGGGAATATCAGGGGATGGCAATACACGAAACATGTTGCAACTTGTTGTAAATGCAATCATTATTCTTGCAAGGTAAAGCCTTAGGCTAGTGCTTAAGGCTTTCTTATTGCCCGAAACTGCTCATTCCTCAGATAAACATCTGCGCAGGGATACTAAACCGTTCTGACAGCGCATGTATCTGACGCAGGTTCAGCTTCCGTTTACCGTTAAGCACTTCGCTCACCACGCCCTGGCTGCCAATCGCCGTTAAATCGGTCTGCTTCAGCCCGCGTTGAGCCATCAGAAAATGCAGCACCTCTACAGGTGATGCGCTACTTGGCATAGCGTCTTGGGCTTCCCATTGGGCTACCAAGTCGCCAAGATAGTCTGCCAGTCGGGCCATGGGATGCGATTCATCACTTCCTCCAGCATCCAGCACAGCATCCAACGCCTCAACGAGAGCGTCATACTCAGCCTCGCTGCGCACAGGTTGGAGCAGTGGCGCCACATGGGGCCAATGTGTGATTGCTTCGGTAATCTGCGTGTTCATTTTGTCCTCCAGTGACCCTTGTCATATTCTGGGTGTGTTAGCACGTGCCGAATAAAAACCTTGCCGGTGTTAAAATGAATGGCCGCTATGATCCGCAGCTTGTTGCCACCGACATTAAAGACATAAATGTCATTCACCTTGTCCACGCTATTGAAAAGACTTCGCGTTCCGGCAAAATCAGCCAACACCGCTTTTTTCATGATCCGATACCACTGATCGAGTGCGGTAGCACTGTCGGCATGCCGGACCATAGCGTCTGTGATCCGTCTATGTGTGATGATGTGCATGCGCGCTCCGATCAATCCCCACGCTCAGGATATCCCAAATTGAGATAATCGGCAAGTGCCGTTTATGCTTACTACCGAGGCCAGAAAGTCCGTTACCCGGAGTCGGAAAATCGTGATGTAGTTGTGACGCACTCAGAGCGTGAAGTGAGATGATATGTCGTTATGCGCGGTTATTGTAACAAGATGATTAATAATGTTATATTAAGTTAGCCGATATGCCCCTGTCGTGGCCCGGCAGGGAGACCGGACATGCAAAACGAACTTTGGCTGGCCCAGGCGATTCTGGCTTTTCATATCCTGCTCATCGCGTTTAACGTCTTTGGCCTGATCGCCATCCCGCTGGGTGCCTGGCGGGG
>DATKTJ010000137.1:0-60880 GCA_035531235.1 Halothiobacillus sp.
GCAGCAAGCGCAGCGGGACAAAGCACTTTGTGCTCCAGTCCCATCTCCTGGGCAAACCGGTGAATGAAATACTGTGCGAGATCCACCACGTCCGTGCCACGTTCGGCGAGTGGCGGCATGACCAGACGCAGAACATTCAAGCGAAAATACAGATCCTCGCGAAAATGCTCTTCAGCCACGGACTGCTCCAGATCCACGTGCGTGGCCGCCACGATCCGGACATTCACGGGGATACTCTTGTCGCCGCCAACCCGTTCGATGACGCCTTCCTGCAGGAAGCGCAACAGACTGACCTGTGTTTCCAGGGGCAGATCGCCAATCTCGTCCAGCATCAACGTGCCGCCATCGGCGGATTCGACCCGGCCGATCTTGCGCTGATGTGCCCCGGTGAAGGCACCCTTTTCATGACCGAACAACTCCGATTGCACAAGGCTTGGCGTCAGCGCACCGCAGTTTACGGCAACGAAGGGCTTGTCTTTTCGGTCGGAGTGCTGATGCAGGTATCGTGCGGCCATCTCTTTTCCGGTGCCCGTGGGGCCGGTAATCAAGACCGGCAGATCATTTTTGGCGTAACGCTTCAAATGCGCGCGCACCGTTTTCATGACCAAGCTGTTGCCGATCAACCCTTCCTCGCTGGTATGCGGGTTGGACTCGGTGGACATCATGTCGATGTGAATGTCTGCCATCCGAGCCATGGTCCAGGCATGGCCCAGGGAAAAGAACAAACGCTGGGGTTCCAGTGGCAAAAAACAGAAATCGAAGAAATAGGAGTGGAGAAATGCGGCGTAAGCCGGGTTGACGGCCGACTGCGGCTCGATCAGTCCGATCCACTGGATATTGGGATATTTCTGGATAGCGCGTACCAGGCCGGTGTTGAGCTTGGAAATGCCATCGCGCAGATCTGCGAGTACGACCTTGACCGGCGTGTGTTTCAATTCCCGGAGCAATTGATCGCTGTTATGCACCGCTTTTACATTCCACATGAACGAAGAGGCGATGCGTTCCACCTCGGATGTGGTGTCGTCCTCCCGAAATGACAGATAAATCAGCTGGCGTCGTTCCATTGCCTTGCTACTCATGGTGTCCTTGTTTGTGCGTGTGGGCAATTTGCCCAGAAAGCGCTTTGTCAGATTCTCCAAAGCGGGCATCCCCTGAAAAAAATCATGACCATCAAGCGTGCCGACAGGGTGCTTGATCGGATCGTGCTGAGACGGCTGCCCGCCACTTCCTTGATGTATCTGTGCGTGTTGCATTGTGCTCATGTCGATTTTTTCCTGAAATTCCTGCTATTCAAACGACATCCAGTGGTCCATCCCACTGAGTGGATCTATTGGTGTTCCATAAAGGAGATGTTTAACGTACCGAATGGTAAATCGATGAATGTCCGTGCTTGCCCAGGACTACCTGCCAGAGTTGCCCTTGCCCGGAGCGGAAAAACCCGGCGCAGGACAACAGATAATATTTCCACATACGATAGAAGCGTTTGCCGTACCTTTCAGACAGTTGTGGCCATGCGCGGTCAAAATTATCCCACCAGGCCATCAGCGTCCGGTCGTAGTCCGGGCCGAAGTTGTGCCAATCCTCGATGACGAAATGTTGTTCCACATTGGCGGTGATTTCCTGTGCGGAGGGCAGCTTGCCATTGGGGAAAATGTATTTGTCGATCCAGGGATCCGTGTTCGAGGTTGTGCTGGTGACACCGATGGTGTGCAGCAGGAATAAGCCGTCGTCCTTGAGCAGACGATCCACCACCTTAAAATAGGTTTGGTAGTTTTTCGGCCCGACGTGTTCAAACATCCCGACGGAAACGATCTTGTCGAATTGCCCCGTCAGATCACGGTAATCCATCAGTTCGATGGAGACAGGCAGTCCCGCGCAGCGATCCTGGGCAAGTTTTTGCTGCTCCTTGGAAACGGTAATACCAACCACTTCGACGCCATAATGTTTTGCCGCGAAGTACGCCAAGCCACCCCAACCGCAGCCGATTTCCAGCAGCCGTTCGCCCGGTTGCAAATCGAGTTTTCGGCAGATCAGATCCAGTTTGTCGAATTGTGCCTGTGTCAGGTTTGTGGCATCGCGCCAATAACCGCAGGAGTAGCTCATGCTGGGGTCGAGCATGGCTTCGAACACATCATTACCGATGTCGTAATGGCGTTCGCCGACCTGAAAGGCCCGACGACTGGATTGCAGGTTGAATAACTTGTGGCGCAAGGAATGGCCGAGAAAACGCAAGCGGGTCCACTTGCCGATCCTGGTATCGACCTCGGCGCGCAACAGGCGATGAAATAGCTCATCCAGCCGTCCGCAATCCCACAGACCATCCATGTAGGCCTCGCCGAAGCCCAGAGAACCTTCACTGAAAATCAGATCGTACACGCACTCATCATGCACCTGGATATCCCATGGTGCATCGCCATTGAATCGAACGTCCGCATCGTCCGCAAGTTCCCACAGGACGGTGGGTGGTGCCGGGGGGAATGCAACATGGCTGAGGGCTGAGGTCTCTAAATGGCTGATTTGGTGCATGGGACGTTCTCCGGAATGAGCAGGTGCCAGTCAAAGGTTCAGGCAATCCATTTGGGGCGGCCACGCCCTGCCGTCTGAATTTCGAGGCCAAAACCAAAGCTGATTGGAATGTTGTGATGCATGTGGTGTGGATGTATGGAGATCATGGACGGATAAGTGTCGCCGCCGACCAACGATCCCGCAAAGAACGCTTCCCGCTCGCGTCAAGCGAGGTTGACTTGAGTGCATTGAAATCTTGTTGTGTCATGCGATTCTTTCTCCCGCGAAAATTGGCGAATATCGCCTTCGCCCACAATAGATAGTGTTTGAACCCTCACGGCGATACCACTGCTGAGCACCACTTTACAAACCCACTGTTATAAAGAAATACGGGCAACCACGTAGGGGTTATCACGTATTTAAATTAAGGGGGCTAATAAACAATTGAGGTGTTTGATTCCAAGGGTATGTATTACGTGGTGCAATCAACAACCCTGAACGGAGAAAGTAAAAGGATTACACACTCTTGGAGTAAAAGGCATGGCCTGATAATTTTTGATGTATGGGCTACTCATTTGATTCGACTAGTAATGTTTAGAGAATCTATGATGGCTTGCTCGTTCGGCTCATGGGGGCGTCACTCAGCGGTTCCATCGTGACTCGGAGGGTAGGCCGTAGGAATGAATTCGCTAGCGCAAAATGTCTAGGGCGATGGACTATGCATTTCCTCCATGGCTAGGAGAATCAGCGATGGCATATTGTCGCCTTGATCCTCAATGCGTCGCGCATTGAGGATCAATTGACTGGGGCCACTCACCGGGTCGTTCTGATTGATGACGTAGTTTTCCATCACCTGATTGTGGGGAAGAATATTTTCCAGCAGTTCGCGCAGGGAGGGGATGTCCCATTGATGTGCGCCCAGTTCGTAGAGGCGGGTATACAGTGTTTTATCCGGGGTGGTTTTGAAACGCCGGTAGAAAGCCTGGCTGGCGGAGATGACGCGCAAGTCCCGGTCTAGTACCAGCATCGGTTCGCGCATGGTATTTACGATGGCCTCGGCCATCTCTCGTTCTTTCTGAATGGCTTTTTCGGCGGCGATGCGCTGACTGATGTCAGTAAAGGTCAGCACGATGCCGTCAATCACGTTGTCGAGCGTGCGATAAGGTTGTATTCGGGCCAGGTACCACACGCCGCTGTGGGTTCTGATTTCCCGCTCACGGGGAATGAGGCTGTCCAGCACGGCAGGTACATCGGTTAGCGGATCGTCCCCTTCGATGTCTGATTTGATATCGGAGAGGGGGCGACCGACATCGGTCGAAACCAATCGGTAGACTGCGGCGGCTTCTGGGGTAAATCGACGGATCAACAGATTCCGATCAAGGAAAATGATGCCCGCATGGATGTTGTCCAGCAGGTTTTTCATGTCGTTCTGCATGCCGACCAGCTGCTCGATCTTGACCTGCAGTTCGGTGTTCACCGTCATGAGTTCCTCATTGACCGATTGCAGTTCTTCTTTTGAGGTTTCCAGTTCCTCGTTGGTCGATTGCAGCTCCTCATTGGTGGACTGCAACTCCTCGTTCGTGGATTTCAGCTCCTCGTTGGAAGCCTGTTGCTCTTCGATGGTGGCCTGTAGGCTTTCCTTGGTTATCGCGAGTTCCCGTTCCAGAACTTCGATCTGGGGCGTGGCGCCGCCTTGCCGCCGCCGCTTCGGCGGCTTATCCCGAGGGAGATCCTGGAAGCTGATCAGCAATACGCTATCTTTGACCGCTGGCGACAGGGGGTGAATGCTGAAACTGATGGGTTGGTAGTCGTTTTGTGTCTTGATCAGCGCCTTGTGATCGAGCACGGGTGCTGATTCAATATCCTGTAACGCGGCGCGTAGTTCGGACTGCAGGCCCTCTTGGGCCATATCGATCACATTCAGGCTGGCCTGCCCGGGCGCAGGACGCAGATATTTCCCCGTTTCGCCATGCACGAACAGAATGTTTCCATTGCGATCCGTGACCACGGATGCCGGCGCATAAAACTGGATCAGGGCACGGCGGGTCATCTCGGAAAAATTGGTGTCGAGTGATTTGCTCACGATGTTTTCTGTACTCCGCTGCGAACTTTCGGTAGCCCATGCGATGCGATTTGGCATTTCCGTCACGGAGGCACGGACTCCGTGAAGGGCGCGATAGAATTTCCACTTCCGATTCAGGGCGCTAAAAAGGCCGGAGTGATTGCCGATACTTTCCGAGGGTGATAAAAACAGCACCCCGCCTGGTTTCAGGGCCCAATGAAACTTGGGGAGCAACTGTTTCTGAAGCTCCGGCTCCAGATAAATCATCAGATTCCGGCAGGAAAGCAGATCCAGTTTGGTAAAGGGTGGATCCTTGATGACGCTCTGGACGGCAAAGACGACCATTTCCCGGATCGTTTTCTTCACGCGGTAGCCCGTGTCGTCCCGTGCGAAAAATTGTCGGAGGCGTTCTGGAGAAACATCTGCAGCGATATTGGGCGGATAATGTCCGGCGCGTGCCAAGGCGATTGCATCATCGTCAAGATCGGTGGCATAGAGCTGAACATGCAAATCCGGCGCATGTTCGTCCATGTATTCGCGTAGCAAGATGGCGATGGAATAGGCTTCCTCGCCACTGGCGCAACCGACGATCCATGCCCGGAAGACATACCCTTCGGGTTTGTCGGCCAACAGGGTGGTTAAAATCTCATTCTTCAAGGCAATAAAAGCTTCGGGATCGCGGAAGAAACTGGTCACATTGATCAGCAATTCCTTGAACAGAATATGGATTTCGGCCGGGTGCTCCTTGAGGTACCGGGTGTAGATCGACAGATCTGCCAAATCATGCTGTGCCATCCGACGGCGGATGCGACGGTTGATGGTGCTTTTTTTGTAGCGTGAAAAATCATGTCCGGTCGCCGAGCGCAGGAGCAGCAGAACACGGTTCAGGTCGGCCGTTGGTTCCTCCGGATCCGCCAGCTTGCCGTGAGAAAAATCGGATGCGAGCAGATGGATCAATGCGGCGGGCATCTCTTTGGGCGGGAGGGTCTGGCTCGCATAACCCGCATGGATGGCGCTGGTTGGCATGCCGTCATATTTTGCGGTCTCCGGCGCCTGTACGAGGGTGATTCCCCCCACCCCTCGAATGGCCCGTAGGCCCAACGTGCCGTCAGTACCGGTGCCGGACAGGATGACGCCGACTGCTCGGTCGCCCCGTTCATCCGCAAGGGAACGCAGAAACGCGTCAATCGGCATGCGTTGCCCACGGGGTAGTTCTGGAACCGACAGATGCAGAATATCGTGAAAGATCGCGATATCGCGATTGGGTGGGACAACGTATACATGGTCGGGGGCGACGGCCATCAGATCCTCCGCCTCGTGGACGGGGATGACAGTGGAGCGTTGCAGAATTTCGGTCAGGAGGCTGGCGTGACCCGGGTCGAGATGTGGCACCAGGATAAAGGCAAACCCGGTCTGCGCTGGGAGCGCCGCAAAAAACTGTTCGAAGGCTTCCAGCCCGCCTGCGGAGGCACCAATGCCGACAATGGGGAACAAGGGTTTGGCCGTCGGTTGGTTTTCCCCCTCAAGCGTTTCCGAGGCGTCCGAAGGCGTTGGGGGAAGGGTGTCATCCGGCTTATTGCTTTTGCGGGTAGTCATCGCGCAAGCATAGCATTTTATGGTCTTGTCGAATTTATAGTCTGCACGGGTATAGGTCGTGAACCAGTTGCCAGAAAATACTGGAGACCACGCTTTGTCGTCGTGTACCTAAGACCGGTGTCGATCACGGGTGAGTGCTATAAGGGGAAAAACGAAAGCCTGCTCGACAGGAGCAGGCTGGTTGTATTGATCTGGTGCCGAGGGTCGGACTCGAACCGACACGAGGGTTAGCTCGGTGGATTTTGAATCCACTGCGTCTACCAATTCCGCCACCCCGGCTAAGGGCGTGCAATTTATCTCGTTTGTATGACAAAGGCAAGCGATGCCGTGATTGCCTGCATTATTTTTCTGGCGGGAGGCCGGGGCGGGTTTTATGCCCGATTTCTGCGACGGGTTCGTTATATGATGCGGCTCAGTATTTCGCCTTGAAGGATGGTGTATTTTGGCAGTGAATGATGTGGTGATTTTGCTGCTGTTGGCTGGGATCGCGGCGTTTTGGTGGCAGCAGGATCAATTCCACCGCCGCGCACTGGCCCTGGCGAAGCAGGCTTGCGAGCGGGCCGAAGTGCAATTGCTGGACGATTCGGTGGGCATGCGCCGGCTACGTTTGGTACATCGGCGTGCATTTGAGCTGCAAATCATACGGACCTTTGGTTTTGAATTCAGTCAGACCGGTGCACAACGGTATTCGGGCTCGGTGGTGTTTGCAGGGCGACGCGTTCAGGCGGTTGATCTGGATTTGTCACAGCCTTTGGCGGCAGGTTAAATACAGTAACGAAACAGGGAAGTGACCATGCGTCCTTCTGTGAACAATCCAGTAGAGGACGGCGTGGACATGAGTAATACGGGCAAGATACAAGCAGATTTGGCGGCCACTTTAGCGCAACGGGCCGCCGCGCTGGGTGCGCCGGGCGGCGACGCGGCGATTCGCCTGATGCTCTTGGGTAGCGGCGAATTGGGGAAGGAGGTCGCCATTGAGGCTCAACGTTTGGGGATCGAGGTGATCGCGGTCGATCGCTATGCCGGTGCCCCGGCGATGCAGGTGGCGCATCGTTCCCATGTGATCGACATGCTCGATGGTGCAGCGATCCGCCGGTTGGTGATGCAGGAACGGCCGCGTTTGATTGTGCCGGAGATCGAGGCGATTGCGACTCAGACGCTGGTCGATCTGGAGGCCGAAGGCTGGATTGTGACCCCGAATGCGCGCGCGGCGCAGCTGACGATGAACCGGGAAGGGATCCGTCGCCTGGCGGCTGAAACGCTGCAGCTGCCCACCAGTCAATATCGGTTCGCCGATACCCCCGAGGACTTTGCCGATGCCATCGAGCACATTGGTTTGCCCTGTGTGGTGAAGCCGGTAATGAGTTCGTCCGGCAAGGGGCAATCGGTCGTACGCACCCCCGAGCAGGTCGATACCGCCTGGCACTATGCACAGAGCGGCGGCCGCGCTGGTGGCGGTCGGGTGATTGTCGAGTCGATGATCATGTTCGACTATGAAATCACCCTGCTGACCATTCGTCATCGAGACGGGATCACGATGTGCCCGCCGATCGGTCATGTGCAGATTGATGGCGATTACCGCGAAAGCTGGCAGCCGCAACCCATGACCGAATCGGCCTTGGCCGGTGCGGAGTCCCTCGCACGCACGGTGGTGGATGCCTTGGGCGGGTATGGCCTGTTCGGGGTCGAGTTGTTCGTTCGTGGCGATGAAGTCTGGTTCAGCGAGGTTTCCCCGCGCCCCCACGATACGGGGCTTGTCACGCTGATTTCCCAGGATTTGTCTGAATTTGCGCTGCATGTTCGCGCGATACTGGGACTGCCCATTCCCAATGTCCGTAATCGGGGTGCGGCGGCTTCCTGTGCCTTGCTGCTCGAGGGGGAAACCGATGCACCGGTCATCGGGGGCCTCGCCGAGGCTTTGACAGAGCCCGATACCCAGATCCGACTGTTCGGCAAGCCGAGCCTTTCCGGCAAGCGACGCATGGGCGTGACATTGGCGCTGGCGGAATCGGTTGATGCCGCTCGGGCCAAGGCGCGACGCGCGGCTGAGTTCATTCGACTGCTGACGACTTCGGCGTGAACTGAGGCCAGGTAGCAGTCTATATGCGCCGATGGCGCGCATAAAAAAACACCCCGAATTCGGGGTGTTTTACAGTGTCTATCCTAAACCTAGGTCAGTGCTTTCGGCCCTGACCTGTGCATCGGATAAGGCTCAGCTACGCGGCTTGGGGCGACGCGGCTTGCCACCAAAGGAGTCGTTGCCACCACGGGGCGGGGACTTCCGGGCGGGTGGGCGGCCTGATGATTCGCCGCCATCGCTCGGGCCAGCTTCGCTGATATTAAGCGGGATGCCCAGAACGTGCAGACGCTTCAACTGTGTGAACACTTCAGGCGGCATGCCTTCCGGCAGGTCGACGGTGCTGTACTGGTCGAAAATGCGAATCGCGCCGATATATTTGCTGTCTATACCTGCTTCGTTGGCGAGTGCGCCGACGATGTTTTTCGGGGCGACGCCCTGATCGCGACCGATTTCGATCCGATACTTGGTGCGGCTAACATCATCGTCCCGACGTGAACGCGGTTCGTCCCGACGGCTATCGTCGCGGCGAGGACGGTCGTTGCCGCCGCGATCGCTGAAGGCGTGGCTTGGTGATTCAGGCACTTCAGCAGGCAGCAGTGGGCGATCTTTTTGCGCCATGTAAGCCAGGGCAGCCGCAATTTCGGCCAGGCCAACATCGTGCTCGGACTGGTATTGCTCGATCAGGGTCTCGAAAAATCCGAGTTCCTGCGCTTCCATGGCTTCGCTGATCTGGTTCTTGAAGTCTGCACTGCGCTTATCGGCAATGTCCGTCTGGCTGGGCAAGCGCATCGGGGCGATCAGCTGGCCGGTGGCGCGTTCGATGGCACCGAGCATGCGCTTTTCGCGTGGCGCGACGAACAGAATGGCCTCACCCGAACGACCTGCGCGACCAGTACGGCCAACACGGTGTACATAGGACTCGGTGTCGAGGGGGATGTCATAGTTGATGACATGACTGATCCGCGGCACATCGAGGCCACGAGCGGCCACATCGGTCGCAATGACGATGTCGAGCGAACCGCGCTTGAGCCGGTCGATGGCTTTTTCGCGCAGGGCTTGATTCATGTCGCCGTTCAGCGGGGCCGCCGCGTAACCACGGGCTTCCAGTTTTTCAGCCAGCTCGGTCGTTGCGATCTTGGTGCGCACGAAGATGATGACGGCGTCGAAGCTCTCGACTTCGAGGATTCGAGTCAGGGCATCAAGTTTGTGCATCCCGCTGACAGGCCAGTAGCGCTGGTTGATCGCCTTGACGGTCGAGGTGCTGGATTTGATGCTGATTTCAACGGGCGAACGCAGGTGGCGCTGTGCGATCCGGCGAATCTGCTCCGGCATGGTGGCCGAGAACAGGGCAACCTGACGGTTGGCCGGGGTTTTGCTCAGGATGTCATCGACATCGTCGATGAAGCCCATGCGCAGCATTTCGTCGGCTTCGTCCAGCACAACGGCCTGCAACTGGTTCAGTTTGAGCGTGCCGCGTTTCAGGTGATCCTGAATCCGGCCGGGGGTGCCGACGACGACGTGAACGCCGCGTTTGAGACCGCGCAGTTGGGGTTCCATCGCCTGGCCACCGTAGATGGGGAGGACATGGAAATCAGGCAGATGGCGTGCATAGGTCTGCATCGCTTCGGCAACCTGAATGGCCAGCTCGCGGGTTGGCGCAAGAACCAGAAGCTGCGGCGCGCGCAGGCTCAGATCGATGCGGCTCAGCAATGGCAGGGCAAATGCGCCGGTCTTGCCGGTACCGGTTTGCGCCGTGCCAAGTACATCCTTGCCTTCGAGGAGGGGGGGGATGCTTTGTGCCTGGATGGGGGAGGGAGCTTCATAACCCAGCTCTTCGACGGCGCGTAACAGCGGCGCAGACAGGCCAAGATCAGAAAATAGAATAGTGGTGGTTTCTTCGGACATGGATACTCAAGGGCTCTCGTGGAACGAATGCATCCCTTGGTTTAAAAGGGACGATTCTGGGAATGGCGCGACATCGGCGCGTCTGAGATGTCGCGCTTATCGAGCCGGATAGGAATAGCGCCGCATCATACGCGAAAACAGGCCGCTTGTCTTATTTATCTTTGCTCAACAAGAAGATTGACGCTTTTCCGTCACCAGGTCGATGTATCGATCAATCAGTAGTGCCGTTTTTTGATCAGCAGACCAGGTCGCCGCATAGCGGGTTGCCTGTTGGGCCAGTTGCTCAATGCGTTTTGGGGTGTCGAGAACCGCATTGACCACCGAGGCGAATTCGCCCGGGTGATCCGGCGCGATAAGGCAGCCCCCTTCCGGATCCAGCACGTCCAGCGTGCCCATGGCGCCCAGTGCGACCACGGGCGTACCCAACGCGAGGGCTTCCAGCAGAACCAGCCCTTGGGTTTCTGTGCGGGAGGCGAAGACAAACAGATCGGCGGCACGATAGGCATCCTGCAGGCTGCCGTCACGGCGCATATACCCCACAAATCGGATGGATTCTTCGAGCGCCATCGTGCGAACGCGTCGGCGGAGGTGATGCTCGGCAGGCCCTTCGCCGGCAATCACCAGGATGGCATCCGGGTGCCGCGCAAGAACACTCGGGATCATGTCGATCAGAAAATCGATGTTTTTTTCCAATGCGACCCGGCCGACATACAGCAGTAACGGTTTATCCGGAGAAACGCCAAGGTGTCGGCGAAAGTCCGCTGCAGGGGGGGTGCGAAACTGGTTTAGGTCCAGTCCGGTCGGGAGGACGTGCATGGGGGTCGTGACGCCATACTCACTCAGAGTATCGCGCATCGGCGAGGACGGGACGATCAGTGCGTCGACCGAATTACACTGGCTCTTGGAAAATCGGCGTGCCATGAATTTCAGCCAGCGCTTGGGTAGCCACTTAATGTAATTGTATAAATACTCTTCGAAGAAGGTGTGGTAGCTCTCGGTGACGGGGATGTCGAGTTCATGGGAAATCTTCAGACCGGCATAGTGCGCCACAAACGGGGTATGGATGTGCACCAGATCGAGGCCGAGGGATTTGAGTCGCGGTATCAGCTGAATGACTTCCCGGTAGACCATCATCCGGTCTTCGGGATCGAGAATGACCGACCGTGCCCGGATTCGGATGATGTCATCATCGTCTTTATTGTCGCTGGCGCGTTCGAGTGTTTGTGCCTCCGGATAGGCCGGACAGACGAGGGTGACCCGATGGCCTTGGGCAATCAACCCGCTGCGAAAGCTATGGATGGAGGTTGACACGCCATTGATGCGTGGGAAGTAAACATCTGAAATCATGAGTATATGCACAGGTCACCTACAAAGGGGTCGGGTGTGGCGCGCATGAAAAAGCCCAGGTCTCTGCCAGTCTCGGGGCGTGATGATTCGTGCGGGATTGGGTTCAAGGCGGATTTGTGTCGTTTTGAGATACATGTCGTCCAGGCCATCAATGGGCTTTGTTGATACTTTTATCACGGGTGTGCTTGTCGGTGATCAATTACATGATTCGGCAAGGTTAATTTTTTTCAGAGTGTGTGATGAATGTGACAAATTGATGATCGGGTGTCAGGCAGCAGTTGAATTCTCGGGCTGTGATAGGATTGCACGCACTTTGAGCAGGGGTAAGGGTTTCACTATGATTGCAGGCGTATTTCCCGGTCAGGGGTCACAGTCGATCGGGATGGTCAATGGCTGGGGGGCATACGAACCCCAGGCGAAAGCCGTATTTGCCGAGGCAAGCACGGTTTTGGGATTCGATTTGTGGGCCTTGGTCACGGCAGGTGATATGGCCGAGTTGAACCGCACCGAAATCACGCAGCCAGCGATGTTGGCGGCCGATGTGGCGGCGTGGCGAATTTATCTGGCTTGCGGCGGGCATAGACCGGTTGCACTGGCGGGGCACAGCCTGGGCGAATATGCGGCGCTGGTGGCGGCCGAGAGCATTGATTTCGTGGATGCGGTGGCACTGGTTGCTGAGCGCGGCCGTTTGATGCAGGAGGCCGTGGCACCGGGTGTGGGTGCAATGGCGGCCGTGCTGGGCCTGGATGATGCGGTCGTGATGTCGATCTGTACGGAAGCGGCTGGGGATCAGGTCTGCGAGGCCGTGAACTTCAATTCGCCGGGGCAGGTGGTCATTGCGGGTGATGCAGCGGCAGTCACACGGGCCGAAGGGCTTGCCAAGGCGGCGGGCGCCAAGCGTTTCCTCCCTTTGGCGGTAAGTGTGCCCTCTCATTCGAGCCTGATGACCGATGCGGCGCGGGTACTGGACGGTTATCTGGCCAAAGTGGTCATTCGGCCGCCGACGATTCCCGTGCTGCACAATGTGGATGCCCAGTCGCATGACGATGCGGTGGCCATTCGGCATGCCCTGGTCGAGCAATTATACCGACCGGTGCAATGGGTCGCCTGCGTTCGTGCTTTGCACGGGCGTGGTTGCCAGCGGCAGATTGAGTTCGGGCCAGGCAAGGTGCTGACGGGGTTGGTCAAGAGGATCGAGCGGGGCATGGGCGGCGCGGCCATCTTTGATGAATCGAGTCTGGTCGCCGTGCTGCCGCAGGCATGAAATTTTTATCTGTAATGAGTCGAGCGTTTTTATGACAACGAATATGACAATGACGAGTGGTATGACGGGCAAGGTTGCCCTGGTGACGGGCGCAACCCGCGGCATCGGCGCGGCGATTGCCGATCAGTTGGCCGAAGCCGGCGCCATCGTGATCGGCACGGCGACGTCCGAGGGTGGGGCTGCCACGATACAGGCGCGATTGGCACCGCACGGCGGTGCTGGCATCTGCCTGGACGTCACAGATCCCGCGCAGATCGATGCCGTGCTGACCCGCATCGAGACTGAATTCGGTGTCGTGGCGATCCTGGTGAACAATGCCGGTATCACCCGTGACACCTTGCTGATGCGCATGAAGGACGATGACTGGGCGGCGATCCTGGAAACCAACCTGACTTCGGTATTCCGTCTGTCGCAGAAAGTCTTGCGTGGCATGACGAAGGCGCGGTGGGGCCGCATCATTTCGATTGCCTCGGTTGTCGGGTCGATGGGCAATGCCGGTCAGACCAATTACGCAGCTGCCAAGGCCGGTATCATGGGTTTTTCCAAGTCTCTGGCGCGGGAAGTGGGCGGGCGAGGCGTTACGGTCAACGTGGTGGCTCCCGGCTTTATCGATACGGACATGACCAAGGATTTGCCCGAAGAACACAAGAAGGCGCTGCTGGCCAATGTACCCCTGGGACGGTTGGGTAGCCCTGCGGAAATCGCGGGCTGCGTGCGCTTTCTGGCCAGTGATGATGCCGCCTATGTCACCGGGCATACGTTGCATGTCAATGGTGGAATGTACATGAGCTAATTTTGCTAACCATTAAGAATCATGGGTGTTCCGGATGGATTCGGAACCCCTGTCAGGGGGGCTGTCGCGCGCCTGGGATGATTTTTATTTGGCGCTTGGTCCGGTTTTCACTAGAATGCGTGCCATCTTGGGCAACAGCCCCGGAACAAATTTGTCCATGATGAGGTTTATGCGATATGAGCACCGTCGAAGAGCGCGTGAAGAAGATTGTTGTTGAGCAACTGGGTGTCAAGGAAGAAGAAGTGACCAACGAGGCTTCTTTTGTTGATGACCTGGGCGCCGATTCACTGGATACGGTGGAGTTGGTCATGGCTTTGGAAGAGGAGTTCGAGTGCGAAATCCCTGACGAAGAAGCCGAGAAGATTACTACCGTTCAGCTGGCCATTGATTACATCAACGCCCACAAAGACGCATAACCGATAACCCTCCCTCCGGACGAGGGTGGGTTTTGGATCAAGGTGCGGATGATTACCCCGGGTTCCGGGACATCTTTCGTTTCTGCGTGTCGCTGATGGAGATCATCGGGTTGGCCGCAGTAAAATGAGCGTAATCGTTCAATGACTTGGAGTTTCCTGCTCCAAGCGGGAAACGCCGAGTCAATCAGCGCCTTCTCCAGGGCCGCGCTACGGATTTTCCGGGCGCGGCTTTTTTTGTTATGGAATGCACAACGGATCATAGAGCATGAGTAAGCGACGGGTAGTCATTACGGGTTTGGGTACGGTTTCGCCTTTGGGTAACAGTGTGGCACCTACCTGGGCAGCCATTCTGGCGGGACAATCGGGTGTCGGTCATATCGATCGGTTTGACGTGGGTGCGATTCCGGTACAGATCGCGGCGATGGTCAAGGATTTCGATCCGGCCAACTATATCCCGCCTAAAGATGTGAAGAAGATGGAGTCATTTATTCACTATGGCCTGGCGGCAGCGATCGAGGCAATCGACGATGCCGGCCTGGTGAGTGAGGCGCTGGATCTCGACCGGGTCGGCATTCTGATCGGTTCCGGTATCGGCGGGCTCGATGGCATCGAACGCAATACCCTGGCGCTGGCGGAGCAGGGTCCCCGGCGGGTGTCACCCTTCTTTGTGCCGGGCGCCATCATCAACATGGTGTCTGGACAATTGTCGATCCGCTACGGTTTTCGCGGTCCCAACCTGTCGACCGTGACGGCCTGCGCGGCGGGCACCCACAGTATTGGTCAGGCTGCGCGCATGATTGCCTATGGTGATGCGGATGCCATGATCGCGGGCGGCGCAGAAGGGGCTATTTCGCCGTTGGGTGTGGCCGGTTTTGCCGCAGCGCGGGCACTCTCCACCCGAAACGACGATCCGACGCGTGCTTCCCGACCTTGGGATCGGGACCGGGATGGTTTCGTACTGGGTGAGGGCGCGGGCGTGTTGGTGCTGGAATCGCTGGCGCATGCGCAGGCGCGCGGCGCCCGTATTTACGCCGAATTGATCGGGTTCGGCATGAGTGCCGATGCCTATCACATGACGGCACCATCTGCCGATGGAGACGGCGCGCGCCGGTGTATGCAGGCCGCCATGAACGATGCGGGGATCAATCCAGAGGACATCGGCTACATCAACGCGCACGGTACCTCGACGCTGGCCGGGGATGCCGCCGAGGTGGTCGCTTTGCGTACTGCATTAGGCACGCATGCCAAGCACTGTCCGGTGAGCTCCACCAAGTCGATGACCGGCCATCTGCTGGGCGCGGCTGGTGGGATTGAGGCGGTCTTTTCGGTACTTGCCTTGCGCGATCAGGTTTTGCCGCCCACGATTAATCTCGATAATCCCTCTGACAACTGTGATCTGGATTTCGTGCCCCATACTGCCCGTGAGGTGCGTGGACTGGACGTGGCCATGTCAAACTCATTCGGCTTTGGCGGGACGAACGGCACACTGATCTTCCGGCGGATCTAGGACCGTAATATTCGGTACTTCGGCGCGTCACATTTGATGTGCCCAGTTCAATCATTCGATAGGTGGTACGCCATGATCCGTCTTTCAATGGTTTCAGTCTCTCGATGATGACGACACAGTCGATGATTCAGCCGATCATTGAACAAGTTGATGGCCTGAGCGCAGCGGATTTCCCGGCACTGATCCGATCGGCGCCCGGCGCGTTTTCCCAGCTTTTTGCCAGTCTGGCCTCGGGCGGCGCAACGGATGTAGACGATTCGTCACCGGATAATGCGCGTTGGTCGATGTTGTTGTCATCTCCGCAGGCGGAGTTGCGTCTGACTTCAGACGGCACGCTTCGATCCTGGCACACCCATGGGAGCGATCCCCTTGCCCCGGCGACTGAGGGCGACTTTCTGTCTGCTTTTGCGCGATGGGTATCTACCGTACCTCATGCTGCATTTTCCCCGGCAAGCGAACTGCCCTTTGTGGGGGGGTGGAGTTTTTATCTCTCCTATGAACTGGCGGGACAGATCGAATCGAGTCTGGCTCTGCCCGCGTTCAGGTCGTCCGCCGAGCGGGGCTTTCCGATCGCGGTTGCGCAATATCACCCTGCGGCCCTGGTGTTTGACCACCGCGAAGCGCGCATGTATCTGGTCCACGATGATCGGTCACCCGCCTGTGTGGCAGCCATGCGTACCGCCCTGGCCGATTCCATGGCGTCGCCGCCACCGGTCGACGCGGATGCGGCCGGGCATACCTCTGATGAAGATGCCCTGGCCGTTTCTGCATTGACGGCAGATGATCCTGCAACCTATGAACGGGGCGTGGCACGGATTCTGGACTACCTCCGTGCCGGGGACGTCTTTCAGGCCAACCTTTCGCGGGCCTGGCGGTTTAATACCACCCAGGCGGACGCTGGGTGGCGCATTTTTCAGCGTTTGGGGCGACATAATCCGGCCCCCTTTGCCGCCTGGTATCGTCTGGACGAGGGGCAGATCATCAGTTCTTCCCCGGAACGGCTCGTGGATCATGTTCAGGGGCGGGTATCGACCCGTCCGATTGCCGGAACCCGCCGCCGGGATGCGGACCCTGAGCGCGATCGGGCGCTGATGGCCGAGTTGCGCGCTCATCCCAAGGAACGTGCCGAGCATGTGATGCTGATCGACCTGGAGCGCAACGACTTGGGGCGCGTGTGCCAACCGGGGAGCGTTCGGGTCGATGAGTTGATGACCATCGAATCCTTTGCCCACGTCCACCATCTGGTGTCGAATGTGTGCGGCCAACTGCGTCCAGATCAAACGGTGTTTGATCTGCTGGCGGCCGTGTTCCCAGGCGGGACGATCACCGGTTGTCCGAAGGTGCGTTGCATGGAGATCCTGGCGGAACTCGAGGCAACGGGGCGGGGGCCTTATACCGGAAGTGTCGGTTACCTTAGCCTTCATGGCCAAATGGATAGCAATATCCTGATTCGCACCGTCTTCCTGGGCGCGGATGGTGTGGGCGAATTCCGGGCGGGTGCCGGGATCGTGGCGGACAGCTTGCCGGAACGGGAACGTATCGAAACCGAAGAAAAGGCGCGTGGTCTGTTGCTGGCACTCGGGGCGCGGCCGACATGACGGCGATCACGCTTTCGGATCGCGGCCTTGCCTACGGGGACGGGCTGTTCGAAACGATCCTGCTTCGTCGCGGGCAACCCGTGTGGTGGTCGGAGCATTTTGCGCGCCTGAGTTGGGGGTGCCGTCGGCTGGGATTGCCGCTTCCGGACGAGTCTGATCTGTGTGCGCGGATCGAGGCAGCGGTTGCCGCCAATCCGGTGGGGGCGTGGGGGGCGCTCAAGGTGATCTATACTGCGGGTCCGGGGACACGGGGCTATCGTCGTTCCTCGCCCATCCACCCGACGGTGGTGATCCAGTGCAGTTCGATCGCGGCCCAAATCGACGATTGGCGGCAGAACGGGTTGGCGATCGGCATTCAGACGCAGGGCTTCGACGGGCTTGTCCCCCTGGTCGGTATGAAACATCTGAATCGCCTGCCGCAGGTTTTGACCCGGATGGCCTGGCCCGCGTCAATGGACGAAAGCCTGATGCCAGATCAAACCGGGCGTCTGGTCGGCGGTACGCAGAGTAATTTTTTCTGGCACGAGGATGGTCAGTGGTTCACGCCGCCAATGGGCGGTGCGAGCATTGCCGGTACGATTCGTGCCTTGTTGATTGCGCATTTGGGTATTCGTATTGCGCCGCTGGCGACGGGGCGACTGGCCTTGGCCCGCGCGGCAGTAATGACCAATGCGGTTTGGGGTGTCGTGCCGGTTCGCACGTTGATGGGGCGCCCGCTGGATCTGGCGCTCGCCCAAGCACTGGTCAGCCGCTATGAATCACTGAACGCTCGATTGGGCGGGACAAGGATAGCCGTGACGGAGACGGCATGGTGGCGGGTGGCATGCGATGAACCGATGATGAATGGAGGCGGAATTTAGTGAAACGCATGATCGGCTATCTGGCCGTATGGTTGAGCGTCATGGGCCTGCTGCTGGCGCTTGTGCTCGGTTATCAAACCGTGGGACGCGGGCTGACAGAACCGCTTCTGGTGCCGGGCTCAGCGGCTGTGCATCTGGTCATCCCGCCGGGCATGGATGCACGACGCATTGCTGAACTGGCTGATGCCTCGGGCGCCCGCCTCAATCCGGCTCTGTTTTATTGGGTGGCGCGTCTGCGGGGGCAGGCGCGCAGCATCAAGGCCGGTGAATATGAAATCACGTCGAAGGATACCCTGCCAGGCCTACTTGATCGGTTGGTTTCGGGAGATGTTATCCATTATCGTCTCACGATCCCCGAGGGGGATACCGCGCAGGATTTTCTGAACGCGCTGGCCGCTGACCCCCATCTGAAGCACACGCTGGCGGGGCTTGACCATCCCCAGATTATCGCCGCACTGAAGCTGCCGGTCAGTCATCTTGAGGGGCAGTTGTTTCCGGATACCTATGTGTTCACCGGTGGTACGACGGATCGACAGATTTTGTTGGCGGCCTACCATTCGATGCAGACGCACCTAGATGCGGTGTGGGCGACCCGCGCGCCAGATCTGCCATTGAAAACGCCTGAAGATGCCCTGATTCTGGCGTCGATCGTGGAAAAGGAAACGGGTATAGCCGATGAGCGGGCCAAGGTGGCCGGGGTATTCATCAATCGGCTGAACCGAGGGATGCGTCTGCAAACCGACCCGACGGTGATCTACGGCGTGGCGAAAATCAAGCAGGGCGCTGTGGACGAATCGACTGCGCCGCGTAGTCTGACCCAGACCGAACTGCGGCAGGACACGCCCTACAATACGTATACCCGGGTTGGTCTTCCCCCCACGCCGATCGCGCTGCCTTCGGAGGCGGCCCTGAAGGCCGTCACGCATCCCGATCAAACCGACGCCCTGTATTTCGTGGCCAATGGCACCGGCGGGCATACGTTTTCCCGAACCCTGCAAGGTCATAATCAGGCCGTGCAGCAATGGCGAAAGTTGGAAAATAATCGATCCGATTCGACCACCGCATCGGGGGGCAAATGACGACGCGCGGTATGTTTGTGACCATCGAAGGGATTGAAGGAGCCGGAAAATCGACGGCGGTGTCCTGTGTCGCCGAATGGTTTGCCGAGCATGGATATGATGTGCTCTGTAGTCGGGAACCCGGAGGGACGCCGGTTGCGGAGGATATCCGGCGTATCCTGCTGACCTCGACCGAAGAGGAATTGGCGGAGCCGGCGGAGTTGTTGTTGATGTTCGCGGCCCGCGCCCAGCATGTGGCGCGCGGCATCCGTCCGGCGTTGGCGGCTGGCCGGGTCGTGGTTTGCGACCGATTTACGGACTCGACCCGTGCCTATCAAGGCGCCGGCCGGGGCATCGACAGCGGCGTCATCGAATCGCTGGCGGCCTATGCCGAGCAAGGGGTCCGGCCGGATCTGACCTTGCTGCTGGATCTGCCCGTCGAGATCGGCATGGCCCGCGCGGCGGCGCGGCGGGGTGCGTCCAGCAAGGATCGTTTCGAGCGAGAGGCACATGCGTTTTTCGAGCGGATTCGGGCGGGTTTCTTGCGTATTGCCGCAGCGGATGCAGCGCGCATTCGTCTTGTCGATGCAGAGGCACCGATCGAGCAGGTTCAGGCGCAAATCCGGTCGATACTTGATGATCGATTTGAAACGGCGAGATAAGTAAGATATGGCGCGCAGCAAGACCACAGAAAAAAAACCACCGCTTGCCGTTGCCGAAGAGGCGGCGTGGCCCAGCGTGCAGGAAGATCTCGATCTGATCCGGCAGGCGCCATGGCTGCAAGATCCCTGGCAGCGTTTTGTTTCGATGCATGCGCAGGGGCGTGTGCCGCATGGCCTGATGATTTCGGGTGATCGTGGTTTAGGCACGCTCACGCTGGCACGCTGCATCTGCGCCTTTCTGCTGTGCAGTCAGCCGATCACGCGCCCAGGCGAAGAGGCGCCCTGCGGGGAATGCCCTGCCTGTCGGTTGCGACGGGCAGGAACGCATCCCGATCTGATTATTCTGGCCGGTGATGCCGCCGCACGGGACATTCCGGTCGAGGTGGTTCGGGGATTGATCGAATCCTTTAGTCTGACCCGACACGGCGCGCTGCGCGTCGCTTTGATCGAACAGGCAGAGCGCATGAATCGGGCTGCAGCCAATAGCCTGCTCAAATTGCTGGAGGAGCCGCCAGCCGGCAGCCTCTTCCTGCTGACGGCCGAGCGGGCCGACCTGCTCCCAGCGACCATCCGATCACGCATCCAGCGTTTGACGGTTGCCATGCCCAACCGGACAGATCTGATCGATTGGATCTGCCGCGCGCACGGCCTCTCACGTGCGGATGCCGAATTACTCTGGTTCATGGGTGGGGCGGCACTTGTGGACGGTCAAGCCCCGACCTGGGATTGGCAGGGCGTGACTCAGGCGCTGACGGACCTCGTCACCGGGCGCCTTTCTCCGCTGGCTGCCGCCAAGGTCTGGCAGGCGGTCGATCGGGAAACCTTGGCCCGATGGCTGCTGCGGGTATGGCTGACGGTCCAGCGCCTGTCGATGGGGCTGACTTGTGAGGCGCCTGAAGCCTTATGTCCCGCGTTGTTGCCCTTGGCGCGCGCGCTGCCTGCGGAGGAATGGCTCAAACGACACCCGATCTTGCTGGCCTTCCTCCAGACGTCGACACATCCCCTGAACGAGGAGCTGGCCCGAGAACGACTGGCTCTGGATCTGATCGATCCGGCGCTTCCCGCACGCCTTGCCTAGTGCGCGGAAAGGCCGTTCATGATGGCCTTCATCCGCTTCGTGAGGCCAACATGCGAATTTCAAACGATAGTTGGGAACCATTTGCCTCTTCGCCAATCGTAGAAACGGCAACAAGGGGCTTTGCCAGTGCGGGTTCCCTGTTTTGCTTTTATGTGCATAAGTATTTTTGCTGTCGTTGCGTGAAGCAGTGTGGTTAAATTTAGGGTTACGGTTTCGCGCCATGCGTAAAGTGGGCAGAAACGTGTATCCGGTTCGGCCCAGGCAAAATGACTCGAACTGTTTGTGCGTACTTAAAAATCCAATAACGGAGATCAACGAATGAATTTATCTCGTCGGGAATTTATGCAAATGCTGGCAGCAGCATCTGCGGCCGGCATCAGCCTTGAGACCGCGCAAGCGGGCACGGGCATGCAAACCGTCGCCCATTCGGTCAAGGCCAACCGTGCCTCGGGCAACATGTATGAAGTTCCCAAGTTCGGTAATGTGCATATCCTGCATTACACCGACATTCATGCGCAGCTGAATCCGATTCATTTCCGTGAGCCCAGCATCAACCTGGGTGTGGGTTCGATGGAAGGTCAACCCCCACACTTGGTCGGTGAAGCGTTCCTGAAGCATTTCGGCCTGAAGCCGAATACCCCGGAAGCCCATGCGTTCACATGTATCAATTACGTGGAAGCGGCCAAGAAGTTCGGCAAGGTCGGCGGTTATGCCCACCTGCTGACCCTGGTCAAGCACATGAAGGCTCAGCGTCCTGGCGCACTGGTGCTGGACGGCGGCGATAACTGGCAGGGTACCGGCCTGGCGCTGTGGACCAATGCTCAGTGTCAGATCGATGCGCAGAAGATCTTCGGTCTGGATGCCTTTACTTCCCACTGGGAAGCCACCTACGGCAAAGATCGTATGATGGACGGCATCAAGCAGCTCGAAGCTGCAGGCAACATGACTTTCGTCGCGCAGAACATTCGCAATCAGGATTTCGAAGACCGCGTCTTCAAGCCCTACATCATCCGTGAAGAAAACGGCGTGAAAGTGGCGATTGTCGGCCAGGCGTTCCCCTACACCCCGATCGCCAACCCGAGCTGGATGGTTGAAGGCTGGACCTTCGGTATCAATCCGGAAGACATGCAGGATGTCGTCACCAAGGCCCGCAAAGACGGCGCTGAAGTGGTCATCGTGCTGTCGCACAACGGTATGGACGTGGATCTGAAGATGGCTTCCCAGGTCAGTGGCATCGACGCGATCATGGGCGGTCACACCCACGACGCCATCCCGCGTCCGACCATCGTCAAGAATCCGGGCGGCAAGACCATCGTTACCAACGCCGGCTCGAACAGCAAATACCTCGGTGTGCTGGATATCGATTATCGCCATGGCAAGCTGCAGGATTTCAAATATCACCTGCTGCCGATCTTCTCCGACTTCATCGAACCCGACAAGGAAATGGCCGCCTTCATCGAGAAAGCGACCAACCAGGACGTCACCTTCCAGGGCAAGACGTTCAACGCCAAGAAGCGTCTGGACGAAGTCGTTGCCACCAACGATGGCCTGCTCTATCGTCGCGGCAACTTCACCGGTAGCTGGGATCAGCTGATCTGCCAGGCGCTGATTGATGAAAACGACTGCCAGATCTCCTTCTCTCCAGGGGTTCGCTGGGGTACTTCATTGATTCCGGGCGAGCCGATCACCTATGAAGCGCTGATGACTGAAGTAGGTCTGACCTACCCGAACGTCACCGTGAACGAATTCACGGGCGAGCAGATCAAGGGCATTCTTGAAGATGTGTGCGATAACATCTTCAACAAGGATCCCTACTACCAGCAGGGTGGCGACATGGTCCGTATTGGCGGCATGACCTATGCCTGCGCGCCGAACGAAGTGAAAGGCAAGCGGATCTCTGAAATGGCTCTGGGCGGTAAAGCGCTGGATCCGAAGAAGAGCTACAAGGTGGCTGGCTGGGCATCGGTACACAAGCCGGGCCAGATTCCGGGCGATACCGGCAAGATGATCTGGGATCAGGTCGAACACTGGCTGCGTGATAAGAAGCACATCAAGCCGGTCAAGATCAACGAGCCGAAGCTGATTGGTGTGAAAGGCAATCCAGGCCTGAGCAAGTGCTAATCTGCGCTTAATCGCTGTATAAGCTGTGAAAAGCCCCGCAAAGCGGGGCTTTTTTTATGCGCCTGAAGAATTGGTGGTGTGCGGTTCAGTCCGGTGTATGTGCGGGGCGAAATATCCCCTGTTCGTAGTCCTTGCGCAGTTGTCGATAGGGCGCTACACGCCCATGCATGGCCACATAAATGTCAGGTTCCGGAATCGCGGCGATAAATCCGAGTGCCAAACCCAGATGCAGCGCCGACTCGCGGGGATCAATTTCAGCCGGGCGCATGGCACCGGTCAGGATCACGATCCGATCCAGTTCGGCGTGGTCGAGGGTGATGGCTGTCTGGTGCAGCGTATCGGTGCCGTGCACGATGATGATCGGCGCGCCTTGCATGGAGCCGGGCAGTGTTCTGATGGCCGCGATGATCAACTGGCGGTCATCGTCAGTCATCTCAAGGCTATCCTTGTGGATCAGGCCCATCAGATGGATATCCAGATTTGGTGCCGCAGATATAAGTGATTCCGTGATCGCCAACTCGTCGGACGGGACAATCAATGTACCCGCAATCGGTTCATAGCGCTTATTCAGCGTCCCTCCGGTGTTAATGATGACAATCGGTTGTTTTGAGCGGGTACCTGGCTCGATCATCAAAAGGACTCCTGGCGGATATTTAAGTTAAGGATACAAGGTCTGAGTCGTGTGTTGCGCGGGGCGCATACACAGGGAATCGGATTGATGCATTTAGTGTGGTCGTCAGATGTTCTCGTGCTGATGTATCCGGCCTGCCGGGAACGTTTATCCGATGGCATGAGCCACTGCTTTGGGAAATTGGGGTGATTGGCCGGCTTTCTTAGGATGCGCAGGGTCATTTTTGGGTCTCAGGGATTTCTGGCCATGGGCGGGCAATGATCCGGTGGGTGGGAATGATTGCGACGGCCGTGTGCTTTTATCCAGTAAATATTCTAGAATGTAACGCAATTAAAACGGTTATTTGAATATTCATCGGGTTATTAAAACCGAGTCGCCGGCAAGATCAATCATGAACAATCCCACGTCCTATCGTTACCTTATCGAATCGGTGACCAAATCCGGTGCCCGTTTTCGGCCAAGTGACTGGATTGACCGCCTAGCCAGCTGGGATGCCACGTTCGATCAACATCGGCTGGTTTTTTCCGAGCGTCTCCATCCTGCGATGCTGGATGGGCAAAAGGTTCTGGTGATCGAGCCGAGTTTGCAGGCCGAAAATACGCAGATGTTCGAATCGGTGCTTCATTTTGTCGAACGCAATAATCTGAAAATGCATATCCAGTACGTAGACGGGCGACTGGAAGAGTATACGGGTGTCCCGCCCGAGACGGATTCCGTCGACACGCAATCTGCATAAAACACTTCGGACTACATTGACACATGAATGCATCAGCGCCCCGCGTCGGTTTCGTCAGTCTGGGCTGTCCCAAAGCCCTGGTTGACTCCGAGCGTATTCTCACCCAGCTGCGGGCTGAAGGGTACGCCATTTCCGAACAATACGATGATGCCGAGTTGGTCATCGTGAATACCTGCGGGTTTATCGACTCGGCCACCCAGGAATCGCTGGATGCCATCGGTGAAGCCCTGGCAGAGAATGGCAAAGTCATTGTGACGGGGTGTCTCGGCGGCCGCGATGATGGCGCCCTGATCAGGGAGATGCACCCGAGCGTGCTGGCCATCACCGGCCCGCAGGCCTATGCCGAAGTCATGGGCGCCGTTCATCAGCATGTGCCCCCCCGGCACAATCCGTTTACGGATTTGATGCCCGCACCGCGAACCACCTTCGAGCAGCAGGTCGGGGTCAAGCTTACCCCCCGGCATTATGCCTATGTGAAAATTTCCGAAGGCTGCAACCATCGATGCAGTTTTTGCATTATTCCGAGCATGCGGGGTGATCTGGTCAGTCGGCCCATCGGCGAGGTGCTCACCGAAGCGAGCAACCTGGTGGATGCCGGGGTCCGCGAACTGCTGATCGTGTCCCAAGATACCAGTGCCTATGGTCTGGATACCCGGTACAAGCTCGATTTCTTCGGTGGCAAGCCGGTGAAGACCCGGTTCAAGGAATTGGCTCAGGAACTGGGACAGTTGGATGCCTGGATCCGCCTGCATTATGTCTACCCTTATCCCCATGTGGATGAGGTGATTCCGCTGATGGCGGAGGGGCTGATCCTGCCCTATCTGGATATCCCTTTCCAGCACGCCAGTCCCTCCATCCTCAAAGCGATGAAACGCCCCGCCTCCAGTGAAAATGTGCTGGAACGAATTAGTCGCTGGCGAGATATCTGCCCCGAAATTACCCTGCGTTCAACCTTTATTGTCGGTTTCCCCGGGGAAACCGAAGATGACTTCAATCAACTGCTGGATTTTCTGGATGAAGCCCAGCTTGATCGGGTGGGCGCCTTTGCCTATTCCCCGGTTGAGGGCGCCACGGCCAATCAGTTGGCCAACCCGGTGCCCGAGTCGCTCAAACAGGAGCGGTTGGCGCGTTTCATGGAAAAACAGGCGGTCATCAGCGCCGCAAAGCTGGAGCGTAAAATCGGCCAGACCATGGCGATCCTGATTGATGATGTGGATGAGTCCGGTGCGGTGGGACGCGGCGCGGGCGATGCCCCCGAGATCGACGGCGTTGTCTACCTTGCAGATGTAACCGACGTGCGGCCTGGCGATTTTGTTGAAGTGGAGATTACCGATGCCGATGACCACGATGTGTGGGCGATTCCTGTCGCCTAGTGCGGCCCCATGGCGCGTGTGACACCTTATATGTCGCCCCGGCGTGCCATCCGGTCCTTTCATCGGGATGTCCTCGGTGATTGGTATGCCCTGCTGGAGTGTGGGCATCGTCAACATACCCGCCACAATCCTCCCTGGACCAATCGGGCCTGGGTAGAAAGCAGTTTTGGTCGAATGACCATGTTAGATACGCTGTTACCCTGTCCGCATTGTGCGCAATTGGTGGCCGCAAGCCCGCACGGGCGTCAGGCCTAATGACTGGCTACCGTTTTCATCGGGTCGTGTCTTTTGCGATTCGGTGCACTGTAGATCACATGCCCAGCCCTCTGCCCGAGAAGAGCCATGACATCCTCATCCCATAACGATCGCGATTTTTTGCCCCTGAATCTGGCCGTGCTGACCGTTTCCGATACGCGCGGCCCGGCGGAAGACCGCTCCGGAGACTTGTTGGCCCAGCGTATTCTCGACGGTGGGCATCAGTTGTTTGATCGTCGGATTGTTCGTGACGACAAATATGCGATTCGCGCCGTGGTGTCTGCCTGGATTGCCGATCCTGCCTGTCAGGGTGTCATCACCACGGGTGGTACGGGCCTCACCGGTCGCGACGGCACGCCTGAAGCGCTTCGTCCTCTGTTTGACAAGGAAATTGAAGGCTTTGGTGAGGTGTTTCGTTGGCTTTCGTGGCAGGCGATCGGTACGTCTACCGTGCAGTCTCGGGCGACGGCCGGCGTCGCCAATGGCACCTATCTGTTCGTTTTGCCTGGTTCTACCAGTGCCTGTGGTGATGCCTGGGATCAAATCATCCGTGCGCAACTCGATTTTCGAACCGGACCCTGCAATATGGTCGAACTGATGCCGCGTCTCAATGAGAAATAATCTGCTCCATTCCCCGGTGCCTGTGGACAGGTAGGGCCGGTTGAGCGAGCCAACTATTTGGGGCTGAGTATGAAGGATTTTCCCATGCGTGCGTTATTTGCCGTCAGTTCGCTCGGTCTGGGGCACGCCACCCGCAGCTTGGTGCTGATTCAGACCTTCCTCCAGCGTGACTATCAGGTCACGATCGTTTCGACGGGGAACGCACTGGCCTTCCTCCGTCTGGAACTGGCCGATCATCCGGCGGTCGATTGGCAGGACATGGCGGATTATCCACCGCTGGAGCGGGGTACGGGTTGGCGTTTTTATGTCTATCTATTGTTCGATCTGCTGAAAACCTGGCAACGTATCCGGCAGGAGCATCGGACCTTTGAAGCCTCGGCGGCGGAATATGACTTTGTGTTCAGCGATGGACGCTACGGTTTCTATAGTCGCTGGACACCTTCGTTCATTCTGTCGCATCAGATCGCCTTCATTCCGCCCAAAGGGCTGCACGAAATCGGTTGGCTCAGCGACCATCTGAATGCGGGGGCGCTCAAGAAGTTCGATCGGATCTTCATCCCCGATTTTCCTGGCCCCAGTCGGAATCTGGCGGGTAATTTGTCACATTCGCCGGTGCTCAATCAGGCGCCGCATTGCTATATCGGTATTCTTTCCGCCTATCCACGATTGACGCGGCCACAGGACATCGACTATCTCTTTGTCATCAGTGGATACCTTCAGGAACACAAAGGTGCCTTTGTACATAACCTGCTGGCCCAGGCCGAGGGTATACCGGGCAAGAAGGTATTTGTGCTGGGGGACCCGAAGGTGGACATGAGTCAGTACCAGGCATTCCAGCGCGACAACTTGACGATTTACCCGCTGGCCAGCGGGGATCTGCGCGTCGACTTGTTCAGCCGGGCGCGTTGCGTGATCTCACGCGCGGGCTATACCACGGTGATGGATCTTGTCGAGCATGACAAGCAGGCCCTTTTGATTCCCACGCCGAACCAGACCGAGCAGGAATATCTTGCCTACTACCTCGGCAGCCTCAAGTATTTCGTGACACGCGATCAGTCAACGCAGTTCGATTTGGCCGCGGCGCTGGCCGAGTGCCAATCTCGTCAGGCATTTGTGCCACCCTGGCGAACCGAGGGTTCGGTAGCGCGAATTCTCGATGCCATGTCGGGTTTGGTATACAAGAACTACTTCTCGATTATTGTGCCCGCCCATAACGAGGAGGGGGAGCTCGCGCGAACCCTGGATGCACTCCTCGCGTTGCGATATCCCGCAAACCGCATGGAAATCATCATTGTCGAAAATGGCTCCACGGATGCGACCCTATCGATTGCGCAACGGTACGAATCCCGGGTCGATACCCTCATATCCATCCGCGTCATCCAGAGTGAATTGGGCGTATCCCGTGCCAAGAATGCGGGGCTGGCCCTGGCTGCCGCGGAGTCCGAATGGGTCGTATTTTGCGATGCGGATACTTATCTGGGGCCGGAAGCGTTGCACCAGTTCAATACTTGGATCAATCGTCATGGTGCCGATGGGTTGAGTGTCGGGACGACGCAAGTTCGGCCGCAGCCAGCCCACCGCCTTTACGCGCGATTGTGGTTTGGGATTTATGATGTGATTCATCGTGTGACGCATAGTTCGTATGCCATCCAGCTGGCCCGTACGCCCATCGCCCGGGGCGTTGGGTTCCATGTTGATCTGAATTTTGCCGAAGACCTGATTTTCACGCGCGAATGCCGTCGCTATGGTCGTTTCTTTTTCGTGCCGACCAATCAGGTCGCCACGTCAACACGACGCTTCGAGGCGCGTGGATACTTCAGGCAGAGTCTGCGTTGGGTGATGGAGGCGTTGATGCCCAGGCGGATGAAACGACAGCGGGGTTACGATGTCATTCGCTGAGTTCGGTTCGTTCGAGCAGGCGATACCCTTTCTGCAGCAACACCGGAACATCGCCTATAGTCTGTTGTTCTTTGGGGCCTTCTTTGAAACCGTTATCCCGTTCTCGTTATTAATCCTCGGCGAGGTTTTTTTCCTTTCGGGCGCCATTCTCGCGGGTATGGGCGTACTGGATCTGTGGCTGGTGATGCTCCTGTTGTATGGCGGGGGCATTTTGGGGGACAACCTCAGCTACTGGATGGGCTATCGGTATGGCACCAGTCTCTTTGACCGGCTGCAGCACTGGCCATTGATCGGTCGATTGATACACCGCGATAACTACGAAAAGGGCGTGGCTTTTTTCGAAAAACGGGGTGCATTGGCCGTATTTATCGCGCGGTTGAGCGGGCCGCTATCCTGGATAACCCCCGCCATGGCCGGGATATTCCGGCTTGATTATGGGACCTTCCTGCGATTCAACACCCCGGCCGTCATTATCGGGATCAGTGAATTCATCATCATCGGTTATTTTTTTGGTAACCATATCGGTACCATTCTGTCAGTGTTGCATCGCTATGGCCTGGCACTGGGCCTGATCCTGCTGGGACTTGTTATCCTGGTATTGATTGTTCGACGATATTTCGACTGGCGATCTCGTCTTGATCGTACGGAGGCTGAGGTCTCGTTATTCATCAGCCAGCATTTCGGTTGGTCCCTTCTCGTTATCACCGGTGTGATCATCGGCGTGTTGTATCTTATTCGTCCTCTGTGATCTTTATTTGCAACCTAGACTGACACACACTTGGCTGAGTGGGGTGTGAGACTCATGGGGCGGCGAACGACATTCATTGGGGGTTCTGTGGTGGAATTCCGGGCAATAAAAAAGCCAGCGTGATGCTGGCTTTTTTCACAGGGGGCATTGCACCCCCCTGGCGTAGGCCTTACTTGCGTAGGCCGGGTCCGTTGATTTCCAGGCCGTTGTCGATATAGGCCAGGAAATATTCCAAGTCACGATACTGCGTAGAGTAAGGCTTGAACGGTATGGTGCGGGTGTCACGCATACAACCTTTCAGACGCTTGTCCAACGTAAACATGCCCTGCTTGCTGTAACGGAAAACCGGGAAGGCGGTGGTGTTACCAATACCGGTATGCAGAATTTCCGCGCGTGTACGCTGGGTGGCGTGGTACATGTGGCAATCGGCACAGGAAAGATTCAGCTGGCCAGTCTTGCGGAACCACATTTGCTTGCCACTGTTGAAGGCTTCTACTGCACGCGGATCGTTCGGAATCTGGACATTGACTTTCATGCCACGGGATTCGCTCGCCAGATAGGCGGATACCGCCACGAGATCGTTATAGCCTTTTTTCGAGCCCCAGGACTTGTCCTTCGGTACGCCAGCATTCAACTGACAGTTGATCAGATCCAGCTCCAAGCTGTGTACCTGGCCATCCTTGGGGTTGAAATAGGGGTACTTGGCACGCAGCCCCTTGGCGTCTCCGACGCAGGACGTCAGCGGCTTGCCGTTCGGCAGACGATAGTCAGCCCACAGCTTTTTGCCTGCCGCGATGAAATCATCTTGCGGCGGGAACTGCATCATGTCCTGGTACTGGCTGTAGGCATCCTTGTCGAATGCATACACACCCATGTTGTACTTGTCGTGGGGAATCTGCGGGAAGTTCTGGTAATAGAAATTCCGGAATTCCTTGGCAAATTCGGCGGGGTTGCTGGCGTCATCCTTTGGGTTGAAATTGCTATACCCGGATGCAGCCATGGATGTACCGATACCTGCTGCGAACAGTCCGGCGATTAATATACTGCTTACAAATTTTTTCATTCTCACGAGCTCCTCGTTGATGGTCGCTGGGCGTTTTCGCTGCGCTTAGAGCGTGTACAGATAATCGACGACTTTGTCGATCTGTTCCTTGGTCAGGATCTTGTGATCCCCAAACGGAGGCATGATGACGCCTCGGCCAAACTTTTCACGCGGATCCCAGACGATCTTGAACAAGTCCTCCTTGTTGGGAAAACGCAGCTTCATGGCGACCAACATGGGGCCAATGTTACCGGGCAGCTTGCCATCGGCAATAGCGTGGCAGGCGAGGCAGTTGCCTTCGCTTTTACTGAAGGCGATGTCCTTGCCTTCCTGCTGGTTTTTGGTCAGTTCGGCCGCGGCTGCTTGGCCGGCAACGGCGAGTCCGGCCACGAACAGAACGGCGGTGCTCGTGTGGGTAATTGCTCGAATCAATGATGTCATTATCATCCTCTCCTCTTAAGACGCTTTGGACGCCAAGATGGCTTTGGTGGCCTTATTTGTCGTTTTGACGACCTATACTGTAGTGGTCTGGTTCCTTGAGACAATAAAAAAATTTTTATAGCTACATGGTTTATTCACTTGAGGCGTTAAACCGTGCCCTGCTTAAGAAAACACTAATACAATTTGGTTATGGCGCTTTGGCTGAGTTCGATCAGCACATGCGTTGGGTATCGAATTTGCCGTAACAATGATGAGAATCTATTTGGTCTTTTTTATTTGTTTTATTACAAGACCTTGGGTTTTAGTTTTTGATCGGTCGTGCCTGAGCCTCTATTTTTAGCAGTGCTGCGTCCAGGCGTTCCTGCGCCAACGGGTTGCCCGCAGAGTAGCTGAAGGCCAGTTCGAACTCCTGGTGGGCGGCCACCAGATTATTTTTCATTAAAAAGTATTTTCCAAGCAGCTCATGGCCGCCAAGACGGTCGCCGGCGGCTGATGCTGCCTCAGCAGTCGTCAAGACGATCGTCGGATTATTGGGGTCTCTCTCCATGGTTTTTCGTGCCGCTCGGTAGGCTTGGGCCGGATCTCCCGTCTTGATCAGCCAATGTACGGATTGCCTCAGCAGCATCGGGTTGCCCGGGTAAAGTGCCAGTAACGTGTTCAACAGGGATTGGGCTTCTTCAGTGTGTCCATGTGCAAAAAGCACCTGAGCAAGCGGAAGACCGAACCACAGATTGCCGGGGTGTTCCCGATAGAGTTTGGAAAGCAGGTCGTGGGCCGATTGCCAATTGCCGTGGGATTGGTCATAAACGGCTTGACGGTAGATGCTGCTTGCGGACGTTGCCAGCTTGATTTTGAGGTCGCCGGTGAGCCCCGCCAAACGTGCGCGCGCCAACTGGAATGAGAGGCTGTCTTTCGTGCCCAGCTGCGCACTCGGGATCATGGCAATACGATCCTCGGCCGCGCTGATCCGTTCATTATTCAGGGGGTGGGTGAGCAGAAAGGCATATTGCGCCGCCCGATTGTCGCCGCTCTGCCGTTCGAGCTTTTCAAAAAAGGCGATGAGACCATGTGGATCGATGTGGACGCGTTGCAGTGTTTGGATGGCGAACTCGTCTGCTTCCCGTTCATGCATGCGGGTGAAATTGATTTCGTTCTGGGTGACGCCTGCAATGCTGGTTGCTGCTGCCGCAGCACCCATATCCGGGTTGACGCTGCCAAGGAGTAGCGCGGCAACAAAGCCTGCAATCACGAGCGCGCTGTTCCCGGATTGTTGCGCGAGCATCCGGGCAATATGTCGGTGAGTTGCGTGCGCAATTTCATGGGCCATCACGCCTGCAAGCTCGCTTTCGTTGTCCGCAAATAGGAACAGTCCCGAGTAGACGGCGATATAGCCGCCAGGCACGGTAAATGCGTTGATGGTCGGGCTGTTGATGAGCATGAAATTTGGCGGGAAATGCGTCCCGGGTGCCGATGCCATGAGTCGATTGCCCAGATCGTTCAGATAACGCTGCAGCAGTGGGTCGTCGATGAACTGAACCTGGCTGCGTAGCTTGTCAAATACCTCTGCACCGATTTTCTGCTCGTCCGCCTTGGATAGGGTGCTGTCGACCGGGTCACCCAGATCCGGCAACTGATTGTTCAGGTCGGCGTAATTCGAAGACGGGCGCGCGACTGCATCAACCGTTGCCGAGGAAAGCCCGCAGACCCAGATCAGGGTGAAAATCGTGACGAATTTATTCATGGTGTCATTAAGTATCGGTTTTTTTTGATTGAGGCGAAAATATTTGGATGATATTGGGGCATGGTCTTTATGTTATTAATCACCCTCAATGACGGTTTGGTTTGTTCCCCTTGGTGCGATGTTGCCCTGGCCAAGTTTTGGAATTCGTTCCGAATGCAGCGCTGAGTATTCTCGATTAACGATGAGCGTCTGGGGTTCATGCCAGAGGCACTGATGGTCCGATAAAACCCTGTAGATGTGTGGGATTGTTTTGATTTCCGGCGCGCACGCCAGATGCCCATTGGCTAAAATAAGATGGACCGGTTTTCAATGGGTATTGCCGGACAAGGGGCGACGAATCGCACCGAGCTTCATGGCCTTAATTTTTATAGAGAGTTGAATCGAATGTCTAGTTTTCAGAGTATTGCCCCCGAAGAGTTGCAGAACCGCATGCATGAAGTGTTGCTGGTGGACGTGCGCGGACCTGCGGAGACAGACCGTGGCATCATCAAGGGCGCGAAGTTGGTGCCCCTGCATCTGGTGCCCTTGAGTGTTGATCAGTTCAAGGCAGACCAGGATATTGTCATTTACTGCCACAGCGGTGCGCGTTCTGCACAGGCCTGCCAGTTTTTGGCCGCTCAGGGGTTGGATCGTTTGTTCAATCTGGAAGGCGGTGTGATGTACTGGGCGGGTTCGGGATTGCCGCTGGTCGCGCCCGAGTGATGGATGGCATCGTTGTCGATGCGCGCGGATTGCGATGCCCAATGCCCTTGCTGAAGGCGCGCAAGGCCTTGTCGGCCCTGCAGGCCGGGGAACGGCTTGAGGTATGGGCCACCGATCCTGGTGCCGAGGCCGATTTCAAAGCCTATTGCGCGCAGACGGGGCATCTGTGGCTGGGTATTGAACCGGGCGACGACGATACCTCGCCCTGGTTGAAGATTACGCTGGCCTGTCACCGATGAGTGATGTGCACAACGTAGCCACTCAGGCTGGCTCAGCAGCCGGTATTGCCTTGATCCTCAGCAAAGACGCTCCGGATGCTGCGCGTGCGGCCTTTTCCTTGGCAGCCACTGTCATTGCCCTAGGTGATCCCGCGGCGATTTTCTTCACGCAGCAGGGTATTTACTGGCTTTCTCATGCCGCGCAATCCTCGCCCGACCTGGACGAATTACGTGGCTTCTGTCAGGAAGAAGGTGTGCGATTCATCGCCTGTTCGGATTCGTTGGCACAGACATCCCTGTCAGCGGATGATTTGCTCCCCGGTGTTGAGGTGGCTGGTGCGATTAGCTTTTATCAGTTCGCGCGCACGGTCGCCGTCTCGCTGTTTATTTGAGTTGCATGACGCGGGTGACCCCAGTACCGCTGGGGGCGGAGCATTGTGCAGATACGGTTTTCAAAACGGATGGGCGTATTCGTGTCTGTTTTAGAAGGGTTTTTAGGACAAAAGCCAGTCAAGGTAGGGAATGTTTCGTCGAGAATAAAATAATCAAAGAGGCGGGTTAGATGATCAAGTTATTGCGTGTGCTGTTATTGCTCCCTTTACTGTTCTGGTTGCAGCAATCGTCGGCGGCAGAGGAAGGATTGCGGCCGTTTATCGAAGGTACGGCGTTGAGCGCATCCCTGGCGGATGCGACGAAGACCGTGGCGGCTGCCTTGGAGAAGGGGGGATTTGAGGTTGTGGGGCGTTACTCGCCCGTAAAGAACGTGACAATTATCTCGATCACCAGTCCACTCATGTTGAAAAACGCCGCCGCCACGGATCGTGGGGGGTATGGAGCGGCATTGAGTGTGGCGCTTGAGTCAGTGTCGGGAAAAACCTTTCTGACCTACATGAACCCCAAATATGTGGCTAACGGTTACCGTCTGGCCAGTGATAATTCCCAAGTTGCTCAGGCGCTGGGCGTGATTTTGGGGAATGAGAAGAGCTTTGGTGCGAATCCGCGGACGGTGGCGGATCTGCGGGGTTATCAATACTCGTTTGGGATGGAGACCTTCAATGATCCGATGGATCTGGGCAGTTTCAAGGGGTTTCAGACGGGTATACAGCAAATAACGAGTCGGTTACGGGCGGGTTCAGACGGCGTCCATCTTGTCTACCAGATTAGAATCCCTGGCAAGGATGAGGTTGTGTTTGGTGTGGATCTGGCCAGCAAGAATCCTGACGCGAATGGGATCAAGCTGGTGGACAAAGTGGATTCTGGTATGCCGCATCGCTATGCGTTTTTGCCTTATGAAGTGGTGTTGAAGGACCGGAATGCCGAGGCATTGAATCTTCGCTTCAGGATGGCCCTGTTTTTCCCGGATTTGCCCATGATGGGTTCGGGCGGCTCGTTCTTTAGCTTGAGGGGCGCGCCTGATGCGATTAAGAATGTGTTGAGAAAGGCATTGGGTGGAACCGTGATGAGTGATTCCAACGGTACGAACAACGGGTTCGGCTCGTTTTGATATCGGATCGGCCCAGTCTCGTCTATAGCGCGCATGCCTCATTTTGGCGTACGGTCTCGATCATTTCGCAATGATTCGATGCAATTCTCGCTATATCCGGCTATATTAACCGGCTTGATTCATGCGGCTGATGCGATTGCTGACGCATGCGATGATCTGGAATAGTCGGATTTTTTCTGACTCGCCTTGACTTGATCGGTGGCGAGCCAGGAGAAAACCGGCCCGGTTCATTTTCCCAACAACACATTAATTTATAGAGAGAAATGCGCGTGGAATTGTCCGGTGGTCAAATCCTGGTTGAATGCCTGAAGGCCGAAGGGGTCGAGGCCGTTTTCGGTTACCCAGGCGGAGCCGTCCTGCATATTTACGACGCCCTGTTTCAACAGGAAACGGTGAAGCATGTGCTGGTTCGGCATGAGCAGGGTGCTGTGCATATGGCCGATGGCTATGCGCGCGCGACGGGCAAGCCCGGTGTGGTGCTCGTGACCTCCGGCCCGGGCGCAACGAATGCTGTCACGGGTATTGCGACGGCCTATATGGATTCGATCCCCATGGTGGTGATTACCGGCCAGGTGCCGACTCACCTCATCGGGAATGATGCCTTTCAGGAAGTCGATAATGTCGGGATCACGCGACCCTGCGTCAAGCACAACTTCCTGGTCAAGAACGTGAATGAGCTGGCCCAGACCATGAAGAAAGCCTTCTATATCGCGACAACCGGCCGCCCTGGACCGGTTGTGGTTGATATTCCCAAGGACGTGGTCGATCCGAGTGTGTTGGTGCCGTTTACCTACCCGGAAACCGTGGCACTCCGTTCCTATCATCCGACGGTGAAAGGGCATACCGGTCAGATCCGCAAGGCCATCGATCTGATCGTGAATGCCGAACGACCCATGGTGTATACCGGCGGTGGGGTTGTTCTCGGTCGTGCCGCTGAGCAGCTCACCCAATTTGTTCGCCTGCTGAATTATCCCATCACCAATACCCTGATGGGGTTGGGTGCCTATCCGGCCAGCGATCGTCAGTTCCTGGGCATGCTCGGGATGCACGGTACGTATGAAGCCAATATGGCGATGCACCACTGTGACGTTTTGATCGCAATCGGCGCGCGCTTCGACGATCGGGTGACGGGCAATCTAGCCAAGTTCTGCCCGACTGCCAAGATCATTCATGTAGATATCGACCCGGCTTCCATCTCGAAGAACGTGATTGTGGACGTTCCGATCGTCGGTTCGGTCAAGTCGGTGCTCGAGGACATGTTGCCGCTGATCGCCGATGCCGGTGGCGCGAAACAGCCCGAAGCGCTGGCGGCCTGGTGGAAGCAGATCGAGCAATGGCGTGCCATGCGCTGTCTGGATTTCAAGACGAATGGCGAGATCATCAAGCCGCAGTACGTCGTGCAGAAGCTTTGGGAAATCACCCAGGGCGATGCCTATGTGACTTCGGACGTCGGTCAGCACCAGATGTGGGCCGCGCAGTACTATGGTTTCGACAAGCCCAACCGCTGGATCAACTCAGGTGGTCTCGGCACGATGGGCTTCGGCCTGCCAGCCGCGTTGGGCGTCAAATACGCCTATCCCGACGAGGAAGTGGTCTGCGTGACGGGCGAGGGGAGCATCCAGATGTGTATTCAGGAGCTGTCGACGGCCCTGCAATACCATTTGCCCGTCAAGGTCGTCAGCCTGAATAATCGTTATCTGGGCATGGTCCGTCAGTGGCAGGAGTTCTTCTACTCGGGGCGTTATGCCATGAGTTACATGGAAGCTTTGCCCGATTTCGTCAAACTGGCCGAATCCTATGGCCATGTGGGCATGCGGATCGAGAAAGCGTCTGACGTTGAGGGCGCGTTGCGCGAGGCATTTGCCCTGAAGGATCGTCTGGTCTTCATGGACTTCCAGACGGACCCGACCGAGAACGTCTTCCCGATGGTGCCGGCTGGTGCGGGCTTGAACGAAATGATTCTGGTGTAACACGATGCGACATATCATTTCTATTCTGATGGAGAACGAGGCAGGTGCATTGTCTCGTGTAGCGGGTTTGTTTTCTGCGCGCGGCTACAATATCGAGTCGTTGTGTGTGGCACCTACCCATGACGCAACCCTATCGCGCATGACGCTGGTCACCCATGGGGACGATCAGATCATCGAGCAGATCATCAAGCAGCTCAACAAGCTGATTGATGTGGTCAAAGTGCAGGATATGGTCGATGCGCCGCATATCGAGCGCGAGCTGATGCTGATCAAGGTGCAGGCGGTGGAAACGTCGCGCGAGGAGGTCTATCGCCTGGCCGAAATTTTCCGCGGTCAAATTATCGATGTCAGCGAATCAAGCTACACGATCCAGATGATCGGTCCGGGCCACAAGCTCGACGCCTTTCTGGCGGCGCTGGGTTCCATCCCTGTGGTGGAAATCGTGCGTTCGGGTGCCCTGGGTATCGCTCGGGGTCCGCGCGGGATGGCCGTTCCTGAAGCCTAATGCTGAGACCTGATTCTCAGAATTTCCAAATTTTTATTGATAACGATTGTTTGATGGGAGAGTTTTTAGATGCAAGTTTATTACGATAAAGATTGTGACCTGTCGTTGATTCAAGGCAAGAAAGTCACAATTATCGGTTACGGTTCACAAGGTCATGCCCATGCATTGAACCTGAAGGAATCTGGCGTAAATGTGACGGTTGGTCTGCGTGCCGGTTCTGCCTCCGCGCGCAAGGCGCAGGCTGAAGGCCTGACCGTTCTGCCGATCGCTGAAGCAGTTGCCGCTGCCGACATCATCATGATTCTGGCACCGGACGAGCATCAGTCAGCCATTTATCGTAATGATATCGAGCCGAACCTGAAGCAGGGTGCCACCCTGGCGTTCGCGCACGGTTTTGCGATTCTGTATAACCAGATCGTGCCCCGTGCCGATCTGGACGTGATCATGATCGCCCCGAAGGCGCCGGGTCACACCGTACGGTCCGAGTTCGTGCGCGGCGGGGGTATTCCCGACCTGATCGCGATCCATCAGGATGCCAGCGGTATGGCCAAGGCCATTGCGCTGTCCTACGCCTCTGCGATTGGCGGCGGTCGTACCGGTATTATTCAGACCACGTTCAAGGACGAGACCGAAACCGATCTGTTCGGCGAGCAGGCCGTCCTGTGCGGTGGTACCGTCGAACTGGTCAAGGCCGGTTTCGAAACGCTGGTTGAAGGGGGCTACCCGCCGGAGATGGCCTATTTCGAGTGCCTGCACGAGCTCAAGCTGATCGTGGACTTGATGTATGAAGGCGGTATCGCCAACATGAACTACTCGATCTCCAACAATGCCGAGTATGGTGAGTATGTCACCGGGCCGAAAATCATCAATGCCGAATCGCGTCAGGCGATGCGTGATGCGCTGGCCAACATTCAGTCCGGCGAGTATGCCAAGGCATTCATCCAGGAAGGGATGACCAACTATCCCTCCATGACGGCACGTCGTCGTCAGAATGCGGACCATGCCATCGAGCAGACCGGGGCTCAGTTGCGCAGCATGATGCCGTGGATTACCGCGAACAAGATCGTGGATAAGGATCGGAACTGATACCCGATTCGTCCGGCTTTTTTCAATCCGGAACAGGGGGCGATAAGCCCCCGAACTTTGAGGTGGTAACCATGAATCCCGAAACAGAGCAGTCAGAGCCGCTATCGGAACCCCGAGAACCCGTGACGGACAATGTGGCGGATCATCATGCTGAGCCGCCACACCGCCGCAAGGCCATCTATCTGTTACCCAACCTGATTACAACCGGCGCGCTGTTCGCCGGTTTTTTTGCGATTCTTCGCGCCATTCAGGGGGACTTCGAACAGGCGGCCATCGCCGTGTTCATTGCCATGTTGCTGGATGGTCTGGACGGTCGGGTCGCACGGATGACCGGCACTCAGTCGGCTTTTGGCGTTCAGTATGACTCACTTTCGGATGTGATCGCCTTTGGGCTCGCCCCGGCGGTGGTCGTGTTTCTGTGGAGCCTGTACGGGATCGGTGATCGTTGGGGCATGCTGGGGGCCTTCGTGTTCGTGGCGGCTGCGGCAATTCGTCTGGCTCGCTTCAACGTTCAGGTCGAGACGGTCGACAAACGCTATTTCGTGGGACTGGCATCGCCTGCTGCTGCGGCTGTTCTGATGGGGATGGTGTGGTTCTTTGAAGAGCAGCAAATCCCCTTCTACGAGAATATTGGCTGGGTCTGGGTGATTACGGTGACCACGGGCTTACTGATGGTCTCGAGCCTGCCTTATTACAGCTTCAAGAGTGTGAGTCCCCGGTTGCGGGTTTCCTTCCTCAGCGTGCCGATTCTGATTCTTGTATTCGTTCTGGCGCTCAAGGATTTTGCATTGACACTGTGGCTGCTGGCGGTGGTCTATGCCCTTTCTGCTCCGGTGTGGTTTCTGGGGCGTAGATTGACGCGGCTCTTGTTCCGACGCCATCGCTGATTGACCTTGCCATTACCGAACCTAAAAAGCCCGACCTTCGTCGGGCTTTTGTTTTGTGCGTGACGATTTATTGTGGCTGGAACAAATGGTGCTGCGGCCTCGCTGTTGGAGGTTGACGCGAATTCATTCCAGCCAACTTCCACTTTCTTCAGAGTGCTGATGTGTGCGTGATGCCCTGGAGATCACCTTGCCTGAAATGTAAAGGCCCGGACAAAATGCCGGGCCTTTGTGCCTCTAGAGGGTCCCCTAGGGATTACAGAGTTAGTGCAAGGGGTGTTGGTATTGCTGGATTCCAGAAATCAACCAGTCACCCTGTGCGTGTTCTGCAGAATGTCGAACGTGCCAGATTTCAGCGATGTCTTCCGGGACGCCGTAATTTTCACGTACGCGGCCCTGGAACAGGACGGAGGCCACGACCGCATCGCCCTCGCGGGTCAGGTCTAGAAGCTGTGCGTTAAGTTCCTGGACTTCGGTGACGTTGTTGATATTGCCCAATTGTGCTCGCTCGTCACGGAGGATCGCAAACATATCCGGCGTGAAATACTCGTGCAGGGCGTTCAGATCATTGGCATCCCAGGCTTTCTGCAGACTGGTGAAATGATGTTGGGCACCCTGCAGGAAGCTTTCTTCGTTAAACCACTGGGGTGCGTCTAGCAACGGAACTGGGACGGCGGCTCTGAAGCCTGATGCGCCATATCCCGGTGATGTGTTTTCCCGCCCCGTGTCATTCAGTGATGCGCCGGTATTGGCATAGGGCGTCAACCCAGGCTGTGCCGTTGCCGGCTTACGCAGTGCACGAATCAGGAGATAGGCACCGAAAGCCAAGAGGGCGATGAGGATGAAATCCATAGGTTTCAGACCATCAAAGGCACCGCCAAAAAACAGGGCTGCGAGCAGACCACCAGCGGCCAATCCGGCCAATGGCCCCATCCAGTTACGAGCGCCCGCCGCGGCAGGTGCTGTGGACTGTCCCGGGACGGGCTTGGCTGCAGGCGGCGTGGCCTGGCGCGCATAGCTCGGTTTGCTTTGGCCGAAGCTGCCGCCGGAGCCCAGGCGCTTTGCCTCCGCGCTCTGCAGGCCAAGTGCAAAGATGAGTCCGAGACTAACCAGCAGGGTCATAATGAATACGCTAGTCTTTTTGACGATCATGGTCGCTTCCCAAGTGGTTGAAATTCGGATTTCATTCTAGGGGTTGGATCTGGGGGATGCACGCCATTTTCAAAGTTTCGTATAGCCTGCGAACTAAATTATGGGCGCAGGAAATCAGATCTGTTCTGTGTGACGACAGGCTTTCGGGGGGCGTCTTGGGAACCGTCGGGCGCGGTGATACTCTGACGCGGATCATAGTGACTAACGAATGAGGATGGAATGGAATTTTTAACTGATTACGGCTTGTTTCTTGCGAAGACTCTGACCTGGGTGCTGGCCATCATTGTGATTGCGGTAGCCCTCATTTCATTGCGTCAACACCGCACGCCATCAGGCACTATGTTGGTCAAGCGGTTGAACGATCAATACATATCCCGGACCGAACAGTTGGAGAAGGCTATTCTGACCGCCAAGCAGTTTCGCCAGCGGCACAAGGCACGTGAACAGGTCCGAAAGCTGGAAATCAAGCAGGGTGAGACGCCCGACGGTCAGGCCCGGCCGCGTACCTTTGTGCTGCATTTTCACGGCGATCTTCGGGCGAGTCAGGTCGAATCCCTGCGGGAGGAAATTTCCGCCATTCTGGCTTGCGCGCGTCCGGAAAACGATGAGGTGCTGGTCTGTCTGGAAAGCGGCGGTGGACTCGTCACTTCCTATGGTCTGGCGGCGTCTCAATTGGCGCGGCTCAGATCGTCCGGATTGGCGGTGACAGTTTCGATCGATAAAGTAGCAGCCAGTGGAGGCTACATGATGGCTGCCGTGGCGCCACGTATCGTCGCCGCCCCTTTTGCCATCGTGGGGTCGATTGGGGTGGTGGCTCAAATCCCCAATATCCATCGGTTGCTCAAGCGCCATGCCGTTGATGTGGAGTTGCTGACCGCCGGACAGTACAAGCGTACGATCACCATGCTGGGTGAGAACACGGAGGCAGGCCGGGAGAAATTTCAGAGCCAACTCAATGAAACCCATGAGCTGTTCAAGTCCTTCCTGCTGCGATACCGTCCGACTCTGGATATGGCGACGTTGGCGACGGGCGAATACTGGTTCGGTACACAGGCATTGTCACTGGGGCTGATCGACGAATTGGCCACTAGTGACGAGCTGATTGAACGCATGTGTCGTGATCGGGATGTGTTTGAGGTTCAACTGGTGCGCCCCAAGCCCCTTGCCAAGCGCTTGAGTGGTTCGGTCGAAAATGGCGTAGTGCGCATCCTGACCCTTTTGTTGGACCAAGTGCGTGAAAAATCGACCAACCCCCAGGAGCGGATTTGATCAACCGGGGACGGTAGGTTCCGGATCTATAGGAGAATACGATGGAGCACAGCTTTCACCCCTTGTCCGAATTGTTTGCCCAGTTGGGTTTGCCCGAGACCGCTGCGGATATCGACACGTTTGTTCAGTTCTATGGGCCACTTGCCCCGGATGTGGTTCTTGCTGATGCGTCGTTCTGGTCTGCGTCCCAGTCCGCTTTTCTGCGAGAGGCTCTGGCTGATGATGCGGACTGGGCAGAATCGGTCGACCATCTGGATGCGTTGTTGCGCTAAATCAATGTGTCGTCCGTCCAGGCTCGTGAAGGCATATTTTGCCCTGAGCGTGCTCCGAACCAAGTCTGGCTCACCCCAAAGAAAAAGCCCCGTCCGTTAACCGGAGCGGGGCTTATCGATGTGAATGAATCCTTGCTGATTTAGGCGTTGCGGCTTTCGATCATGCGATGAATCATCGGAGTCAGGATCAGATCCATGGCGTAGCTCATTTTCCCGCCGGGCACCACGATGGTGTTATAGCGTGACATGAATGAGTGAGGAATCATGCTGAGCAGAAACGGGAAGTCCGCGCCTGCTTTTGCCGGATCACTAAAGCGGATGATGACGAAGCTCTCATCCGGGGTCGGGATATCACGGGTGATGAATGGATTGGAGGTATCCACCGTCGCGACACGCTGAAAGTTGATGTCTGTGTTTGAAAACTGCGGGGTCACGTAGTTGATATAGTCTGGCATGCGACGCAGGATCGTATCGACGGTGGCCTCAGCCGAATAGCCGCGCTCCGCATTGTCGCGGAAAATCTTCTGAATCCACTCAAGGTTGATAACCGGAACCACGCCGACACCCAGGTCGACATGGGCTGCGGTATCAATGTTGTCGGTCTTTACGAGACCGTGCAGACCTTCATAAAACAACAGATCGGTACCGGTAGGAATGTCTTCCCACGGCGTGAATTCACCGGGCTTCAGATTGACGCTCAGACGTGCATTGTGTTCGGCAGCTTCCTGATCGCTATGAATGTAATAGCGCTTTTTGCCCGTGCCACTTTCCCCATAGGTCTTGAACAATTCGGCCAGTTTGTCGAAGTGGTTGGCTTCAGGCCCGAAATGAGAGAAAGAGAAGTTGCCGGTCGCTTCGGCTTTCTTGACCGCATCGCGAAATTCCATCCGGCTCAGGCTGTGGAAGCTGTCGCCTTCAATCACGACAGGCGTCAGGTTTTCACGATGGAAAATGTGTTCAAACGCGCGCTTGACCGTGGTTGTGCCAGCGCCAGATGAACCGGTCACAGCGACAACAGGATGTTTAACGGACATATTTACTCCTTGGAGGCTAAAACAAAAACAAAACGTTGATCGTATCGGGCCCAGCGCAGCGATAACACCTGATCTGGCCCTGCGGCGGGCGTGGCCGGGGACGATATGCACGCCATCTCGCGCCACAGTCTGCCGTTTTCCATACCGGGCTGTCTGTTCTGATTCTCGACCGGGCCGAGTTTTCCGGCGTTACGGGAGAATCAAGGCCGCAGCCCAGACTTTGGACGCCACGAAACCCTGCTGATTCTGTATGCGCAGGGATTTTAGATCGGTCCAACCCAATGGACAGGCCAGAATCCACGGGGACGTTCTCGAAGAACAATCTCGCTGATATTAGGGGTTAAGCGGCGATGGGGCAAGTATCGGCGAGTGTTCACGGTCGCTTCATGCTTCGTTCGCGAATGATCACTGCTGTCCGGTGCCCGCGCGCCATTTCATTCCGGGCTATCCTGCGTTTGCAAACGCTTCAAATGTAGATGCCTGATAAGACCGATGAGCGGTCGAACCATGAACTGCAGAGAGGCGAACAGAAATATCCATGCACCCAGTGTGCTGAGCCTCGGGACCAGAAAACAGGCACTGCCGATGACAAACCACAGGGCAATCAGGAAATCATTAAAAATTAGGGCAACTTCGTACCGCCGGTGAATGATCAATTCTTCGTTTCCGAACTGCACCACGAGATTGTTCTCTTTAGCGGGTGGTATGTTCATACGGCGGACTGTGGTTGATCCGGGTTGCGCCGATATATCAGGTCAAACACTTGGTGGCCCAGCCGAATGCCGCGGCGCTCGAATTTGGTTTCGGGCCGCCAGGCCGGGCGATCTGCCTCACCCGTTCCCTGATGTTCGGCCGTAAAATCGGGGTGTGCATCCAGTACTGCCCGCATGTGTTCGGCGTAGTCGGCCCAATCGGTCGCCAGATGCCACATCCCTTCGGGCTTGAGTCGCTCTGCAATCAGGCTGGCAAATTCGGGTTGAACGATCCGCCGCTTGTGATGCCGGGCCTTGTGCCAAGGGTCGGGAAAGTACAGCAGGAGCCGATCGAGCTGGCCGGGGCCGATGCGTTGCTGGATGAAGGGTACTGCATCATCGTTCATGACGCGGATGTTGGTGAGTCCACGTTGTTCGATGCCCAGTAGCAGGTGACCGACGCCGGGTCGATGGACTTCGATCCCGATGAAATCCTGTTCTGGCGCGGCTTGCGCCATATCCAGCAGGCTTTCGCCATTGCCGAAGCCGATTTCCAGGGTAAGCGGGGCTATTCGCCCGAAAATCTTGGCGGGATCAAGGCGCGGGCCTTCAGCGGCGAGTCCGAATCGAGGCATGAGTTCGTCGAGTGCCCGGGTCTGGGCGACGGTCAACCGGCCCTCGCGTCGGATGAACGAGCGAATCCGGCGGCTGAAAGACGCCCTGTCGGGCAGGTTGTTAGCAATAGGTTCGGTAGTCATGAGTGCAGTGGCCGGATCGATGGGCTGTCGGTCATGGATCAAAAAAACAGGCCATCGACCGGTGACGAGGCGCTGGCGTAGCGCTTGCGGGGCATACGTCCCGCGAGGAAGGCTTCGCGGCCGGCTTCGATGGCCTTTTTCATGGCGGAGGCCATCAATACGGGGTTTTGGGCGGCCGCGATGGCTGTGTTCATCAGGACGCCGTCACAGCCCAGCTCCATGGCGATGGCCGCATCTGAGGCGGTGCCAACCCCGGCATCGACAATGATCGGCACCTTGGCATTTTCGATGATTGTGAGCAGATTGTATTTGTTCTGGATGCCCAGACCCGATCCGATCGGCGCTGCCAGCGGCATGACGGCCACGCAGCCGATCTCCTCAAGGCGTAGGCACAGAATCGGGTCATCCGAGGTGTAGACCATGACCTCAAACCCATCGGCAACCAGTTGTTCGGCTGCTTTCAGGGTGGCGACCACATCGGGGTACAGGGTCTTGGCGTCCCCCAGTACTTCGAGTTTGACCAGATTGTGCCCATCCAGCAGTTCACGGGCGAGCCGGCAGGTACGTACGGCATCCTCGGCGGTGTAGCAGCCGGCGGTATTGGGCAGAATGGTATAGCGATCGGGTGGCAGGATGTCGAGCAGGTTGGGTTCGCCCGGGTTCTGACCAATATTGCTGCGGCGAATGGCAACAGTCACGATTTGTGAAGCGGCCGCTTCGGTGGCAGCCTGAGTTTCGGCGAGATCCTTGAATTTCCCGGTGCCGGTCAACAGGCGGGAATGAAACTGGCGGCTGCCGATGGTCAAAAGGTCGGTGTGGGTCTGGTTCATCGAGTCGGTCTATTCTGGGTTGTATTCTGGGCGCGTCTGGAAAAATGGCACGGTAAAACGCTGGTAACCTTACGCCGCTCGGTCATGGGATTCAACCGGGCAGTTGGTTTGGTTTTGGCCGTGGGTTATTTCGGGGACGGTTCGGGATCAGTGAGTCGAGGCTTCTTGGTCTTCATGTTGGTTGTCTCGTGCGAGGGTGCTGGGATGCAAGGTGCAGGGCGCGCCATCGATCGACAGGCTATCGTGGACATGCTTGAGTCGCATGACGGCCAGGAAAATTTGGCCTGTTCCCGATTTCGGATTTTGCGCCACGCTGTTGACGATTTCTCCGGCGACCATAGCGGGGTCGTCACGGAGTTGAATTTCCATGCCCGGTATCAGGGGTTCGGCGCGATCACATTGGCCCACCAAGAGTCTGCGGTTTGGTTTGCCCAGATAATGGAGTCTGGCAACGACTTCCTGGCCCGGGTAGCAGCCTTTTTTGAAGCTGATGCCATCCTTAAGATCCAGGTTCAGCCATTGCGGCACGAAATGCAGATAGGTTTCCGGGGTGACTCGGGCGATGCCGTCCAGAATCTCGGCGTGATCCCAGGCCCAATCGGTGACGATCTCGGTGTCCGGCGAAAGACGGGTCCAGTATTGGGTGAGAACGTTGATCGGGCCTTGCACTGATACGCGCGGTCCTTCGGAGCGCTGCTCCCATGTGATGATGATCCCATCATGGGTGATGTGTTGCTCGAGTGCCTGGTGTGATGCGGTATTCAGGTCCAGTGCATTCATATGTTGGGTCGTCGGATTGATCAACCCGATGAATCCCCAGTCTGAATCCAGTGCCACAGTTACCTTCCGGCGCAGCAGGTACAGCTTCAGGGTCTTGATCAGTTCGGGTGCGAGCCCAGTCGGCACGCTAAGACGGTACTCCTGTTCCGGCCCTGTGCACACCGGATGGACCTGCAGGATGCCGAGGGTTCGGCCCTTGGCATTGCAGAGTGCCGCGTGCACAGCACCTGTCGGTGTGCGGGTCAGGATTTCCTGAGTCAGCATCGCCTGCAGAAATGCAGCGGCTTCGGCGCCCATGACGCGAATACTGGCGCGTGTCGGCTGGGCCATGAGTGCAGGTGCTTGCGCGTATGTCGGGTAGGCTTCGCCCGTGTGGGATTGCAGGAAGGTCATCCAGTCGGTATTCATGATTGGGTGTCTGGCGTGATTTGGTTGACTTAAAGAATAGCATCTATGGGGCAGATGCACTGGAATCTTGGTGCAGGGAGTGAGAGCGATGACGGAGCTGGTGTGGTCTGCGCGGGTGGAGGATGACGGGGTGCTGGCAGCACTTTGGTATGGTATTCATGGCTTGGCCACCGGCGCGGTCGTTCTGGGGGTGTTGATATCCGGCTTGTCCATGTGGCTGACCGTACCTGCAGGGGCACTGGCTTGTCTCGGGCTGTATGTTTCAGTTCGTCACAGACCCGCCGCGTGGTTCGTGTCTGGAAACCTGGTCCTGTCGGATGATATGGCGCGCTGGCAAGCGGAAGACGAGGGCGGAGACTGGGTTGATGGCCAGGTGGTGTTGGCGTGGCGGGGGCCGTCTTTGGTCGGAGTGACTCTGGTTGGCCCCGCGGGTCGGATGTCCCTGTGGTTGACCCGGCGTCGGGTGGGGGATGTGGCATGGTGGCAGCTTCAGCGTTGGCTTCGCCTGCGTGGATGAGCGTTACTGCCCGGCTCGTTTCAGCAGTTCGTGATGCAGATGTTGAATCTGGTTCTGGAGATGGGGTAAATCGCCCGTGTTGTCGAGGCGGAAATCGGCGATCGCGCGGCGCTGATCGTCGGTGGTTTGTGCCTGCATGAGCTGGTTTGCCTGTTGGGCATCGATACCGGGGCGATTCTGTAGACGGGCCCGTTGCTGTTCGGGTTGGGCTTCCACATTGACGATGTAATCCAGCCACTGGTAATGGGGGTATACGGCCGTTTCGGCCAGCAGCGGGATGATGACGACGACATAGGGATGATGTGCCGCGGATTCCAAGGCGCGTTGCCGGGCGAGACGACGAATCGGTGGATGCAGAATGCCCTCCAAACGTGCGCGTGCCTGTGGATCATCAAGCACGATGGCTCGCAGCGCGGCGCGATCGAGTTGATGGTCGGCCTGGAGCACGGCCGCACCGAACGCCTCGACAATGGCCGTGAGGGCGGGTTGCCCGGGGGCGACCAGCTCCCTGCTCAGTTGGTCCGTATCGATCACGGGAATATGATTTTCGGCCAAAAATGCCGCCACGGTGCTTTTCCCGCTGGCAATGCCGCCCGTCAAGCCGATCAGCAATCCCATCTTAGCGGTGGGTTCCATGAGGCGGATGGGTGTACTTCACTTGAACCACCCGATCAGAACCGATAGGCGCCGAGATAGAGATTCACGATGGGTGTGCCGAGATAGTAGGCCAGCAAGCCGGCACTGGCGAGATACGGTCCGAAGGGGATGGGGATTCGTTTGTCGTGCTTGAGGAACAGGATCATGCCGATGCCGATCACGGCGCCGACGCCGGCAGACAACAGAAGTACCAGGGGCAACTGCTGCCAGCCCAACCACGCACCGAGCGCGGCGAGCAACTTGAAATCCCCATAGCCCATGCCTTCACGGCCCGTGGCCAGTTTGAACAGCCAATAGACTGACCAGAGCACGAGATAGCCGGCCATGGCACCGATAACCGCATCTTTGAGGGATAGGGATGTGCCGACACCGAGTAACGCCAGTAGCAAGCCAAGCCAGAGCAGTGGCTGGGTGAGGATGTCCGGGAGCAGGGTGGTTTTCAGATCGATGATCGCTGCAGCGATCAAGATCCAGCCCAACATCCATACGGCCAGCGTGGTTGCCGTGACTCCCAGTTGCCAGGCCGCCACTAAGGTGAGGGTGCCGCTAAGCAGTTCGACCAGCGGGTATTGAATGCTGATGCCATGACCGCAGCGCGCGCATTTGCCACGCAACAACACCCAACTGACGACGGGGACGTTCTGCCAAGCCTTGATCGGGGTTTGACAGTGCGGACAGGCGGAACGCGGTGTGATGAGGTTGAAGGGTTTTTCCGTATCGACAACTTCTGGGGGAAGCTCCAGGAGTTCACGGCAGTCCCGATCCCATCCGGTTTGCATCATGAGCGGTAGGCGGTGAATCACCACATTCAGGAAGCTGCCGATTAGCAGCCCCATGATCAGAGAGAACCCCAGCCATACGGCCGGGTACTCGGTGAAGAATGCGGCCCAAGTGGTGAAAATGGTCATGTCGGTAGTGTTTTGAGCCTTACTGAATCCCAAAGGGTTTAGACGACGGAACCCAGCTTGAAGATAGGCAGGTACATGGCGATGACCAGCCCCCCGACGACCACGCCCAGGAAGGCCATGATCATGGGTTCGAGCAGACTAGACATGGCGTCGACCATGTTGTCGACCTCTTCCTCATACATGTCTGCAACCTTGCTAAGCATCGTATCCAGGGCCCCCGTTTCCTCACCGATGGCAACCATTTGCACGACCATGACGGGGAACAGCTTGGATTGCTGCATACCGACCTTGAGCGGAGAGCCAGCGGCGATAATGTCGCGCATGTTCAGCACGGCATCCTTGAAGACGGCATTGCCGGTCGAACCGGCCGTGGGCTCCATGGCTTCAACCAGGGGCACACCGGCCGAGAACATCGTAGCAAGCGTGCGGGCAAAACGCGCGATGGCGGCTTTTTCTGTGAGGGGGCCGAAGATCGGCATCTTGAGGATCATTCGGTCGAGGAAATGGTTGAATGGGTCGGATCGTTGTTTGACATAGGTAAACAGAAATATGGCGGCCGCAATCCCGCCGAAGATGAAGTACCAGTATTTCTGGAATGATTCAGAGAGGCCGATCACAAACAGGGTAAAGGCGGGCAGGGTGGCGCCAAAGCCATCGAACAGTTGTTTGAACTGAGGGATGACGAAAATCAGCAGGATTGCCGTCACGATGAAAGCGACGACGACCACGGCAATTGGGTAGAAGAGGGCTTTTTTAATTTTTCCCTTGAGGGACTCCGTCTTCTCCTTGTAGATCGCAATGCGATCCAGAACCATCTCAAGCGAGCCCGAATCTTCGCCGGCACGTACCAGATTCACGAACAGCTCATCGAAATATTTGCGGTGTTGGTCCAGGGCGTTAGCGAGCGTCAGGCCACTTTCGACGTCATTTTTGACATTGGCCACCAGTTCTTTCATGGCCACCTTTTCGGCGCTTTGCGCCATGATGTCCAGCGCCTGCACGATGGGTAATCCGGCGTTCATCATGGTGGCCAATTGCCGGGCAAAGATGGCGATATCGCGGGGAACGATGCCCTTGGAGTTAGAGAAGAGAGGCTTGGGCTTTTTCTTGACCCGAATGACGGTCAGGCCGAGGCGACGAACCTCGGCGCGGACGACCATTTCGTTGTGAGCACTCATCTCACCTTTGACAAGTTTGCCGTCCTTGTTCTTGGAGTCATAGACAAAGACGGTTTTCTCGTCTTTTTTGTTCTTCTTGGCGGATGTCGCGACAGCCATGGTGTTCTCCCTTAATCCTTGGTCACCCGGTTGATTTCTTCGAGGCTGGTTAGCCCGGATTTAACTTTGCGCAAACCCGAACGACGCAGGTCGGGAATGCCTTCTTTGTGTGCCTGGTCGGCGATGTCCATCGCATTTCCGCCCCGCATGATAATGCGCCCCATTTCCTCGGAAACGGGCATGACCTGGTAGATGCCCATCCGGCCCTTGTACCCATTGGTGCACTGGTCACAGCCGATGGCCTTGAAGATCTTCAATCCCGCGTGCACGTCATCCGGATTGAACCCTTCACGAAGCAATTCCTCTTCCGGCACTTGATCGACTTTTTTGCAGATGTTGCACAATCGGCGTGCCAGACGTTGGGCAATGATCAGATTAACCGACGAGGCGATGTTATACGCAGGGACGCCCATGTTCATCAAGCGGGTCAGGGTTTGTGGCGCATCGTTGGTGTGCAGGGTCGATAGTACCAGGTGACCGGTTTGTGCGGCCTTGATAGCAATTTCGGCAGTTTCGAGGTCTCGGATCTCCCCCACCATGATGATATCGGGATCCTGACGCAGGAAGGCGCGCAAGGCAGCGGCGAAGGTGAGACCGACGCGTGCATTCACATTGACCTGGTTGATCCCGGGGACCACGATTTCGGCGGGATCCTCGGCCGTGGAAATATTCCGGTCCATGCTATTCAGGATATTCAGGCCGGTATACAGCGACACGGTCTTGCCCGAACCGGTGGGGCCGGTCACGAGGATCATGCCATAGGGTCGGTTGAGTGCCTTGAGGTAGAGTTCTTTCTGCTCCGGTTCGTAACCCAGCGAATCGATGCCCAGTTGGGCGCTACTGGGGTCGAGAATACGCAGTACGATTTTCTCGCCAAACAGGGTTGGACAGGAGTTGACCCGGAAATCGATTGAGCGACCTGCGGACAGTTTTAACTTGATCCGGCCATCCTGCGGCATGCGTCGTTCGGAAATGTCCATCCGACTCATGACCTTGATACGGGATATGATTCGATCTGACAGGGTGCGCGGTGGCGCGGGCATTTCCGTGAGGATGCCGTCGATTCTTATCCGGATGCGAAATTGTTTTTCGTAGGGTTCGATATGGATGTCTGACGCCTTGCGCCGAATGGCATCCGTGAGCACCTTGGTCACGAATTTGACGACCACGTCATCCTGGAGTGGATCGTCACTCTGCTCAGTGGGTCCATCGTCGCCTTCGATCTGAATGTTTGCCAGATCGTCGTCCAGATCGGCGGTCAACGAATCCATCGAGTGGTTGGCTGCTTCTTCCAGCAACCGTGCAATCTTGGGCGCTTCGGCGACCACCGCGTCAATGGTCAGGTTGGTACTGAAACGAAAGCTTTCGATGATGCCCAGATCGGAGGGGTCTGCCAGAGCGACGGTTAGGCGACGGCCACGCTGGCGTAGGGGCAGGGCATTACCACCCTCCAGCAATTTGGCGGGGATCAGTTTGATCGGTAGGTCGGCGGTGTCAAACGCATCCAGGTCCACCTGGGGCAGTCCGAAATTGCGCGAGCCTGCGCGCGCAATTTGCGCCGCGGAAACGCCGTTGCCTATCAGCGCCTGGATGGTGGATTCCTTGTTGGCGCGTGCCTTTTCCTGAATTTCACTGGCGCGAGGGGCATCAATGATCCCGGTTTTCACCAGGGCTGCCAGTAGGCCGGTAATGGGCGGATGGGTCATGAGCGTTGGTTAACCAATAATTCCGTTTATGGGCAATGCAGACATAATATATTTAAAATCAGGTAGGTCTGCACAATATATTTTATCTCTTGTCCGGATCAAGTTTTGAGGCGCTGCCGTTTGCTTCGAGTTCTGCCAGTCTTTGCCTGAGGCGGTGGTTCTCCGCCTTAATGGCGACCATATCCGAAACATCACGCTGCACCCCGATAAAGTATGTCAGTTGATCTGCTTCATTGAACACGGGCGTGATCGAGAGTTCATTCCAGAACAGGGTACCATCCTTGCGGTAATTCCGAATAGTGACCCGCGCGTGCCGATGTGCGCGGATGGCCGACCTGATCTCGGCGCGTGCCTCTTGTTCCCGATCGTCCATCTGCAGAAATCGGCAGTCCTGATATAGGACTTCCTCGCTCCGGTATCCGGTCAGTATCTCGAACGCCTCGTTCGCATAGATCAGGATGTTGTCGTCGCCTTCTCGCTCCGCAATCACGATCCCATCATGCGATGCATCCACCGCCTTGAGCAATAACTTCGGATCCAGCATCGTCGAAATTCGCTCCACCAGAATCAATGTGTATACCGTTGATCATATCAGGAACTTTAACGGGGCAGGGGGTTTCGGTTATCCCCGAAATCGCCCTGACAAATAAGCCTGACAATCGCTGACACTGCCGCGACAGAGACCCCTGGGCGTGATTTCGACGGGGTGGGGTGTTTCAGTGACTTGGCAGGGATGGATGGCGGTGGTCGTTAATACGCCGATGTCGTGGTTCGCGGGGAAGTCCGCCAGTTGAAATCGGATCCAGTGGGGGAGCCCCCAGCGCGCCACCAGTCGACTGCGCAACAATACCGGCAGCGTGGGGGGGATCAAATGGAGGTTGAATCCTTCGGCCAGCGCCAAGACCAGTTCGAGCTCCGCCGCCCGATAGCAGCGATCGGTGCTGGCGATGTCCACCGCAACCGAAGCTTGGCCGAGTTGAGCGCGTTGGCGCAGTAATCCGTCGATTCGTTGATGGATGTGATCGCTCAGCCAGTGCAGGACCAGGTTTTGATCTGGCCAGATTTCCCGCCGTTCCAGACGGTGAAGTCCGTCGATAAGAAAAAGCCGGATCATTTCTTCAGGCGGGTACCAGAGCAAGGCCTGCTGTTCGATGTGTACGAGGGCGTCCGTATTCAGGGCGATGGCCGCCTGCCGGATTTGTACGCGCAGAGTGTTCAGGCCGGGCGGGGTGTCCGCCGCGGTATCGAGCGACTCGGCCGTCGCCTGATTCTGTGTCGGTGATAAAGCGGGCAGGGGGTGCGACTCTGGGACCAGTGCACGGTTGTCCGTGTGCGGTGGTTTGGGTCCGATTCGCCCCGTGAGACGCGCCTCGCGTTTCAGGACAATGCCGATCTGGCTGAACCCCATGCCCTGCTCCGACAGAGACTGGATACGCCGGATTAGATCGATGTCAGCGGTGCTGTACAAGCGGTGTCCGGAGGGTGTTCGGATCGGACGAATCAGGTTGTGTCGCCGCTCCCAGGCCCGCAACGTGATCGGGTTGATGCCGGTCAGTCGGGCCACGGTACGAATCGGAAACAAACCCCCTTCGCTCGGCGCGGTGTCGTCTGGTGGCGATTCGTTCGATGTCGTGTCATTCATGGTGAAGCATCGGGGTTGACTGCTGTATAAGTGTTGTATCGGAAGTCTAGCAGGGTTTTTGGAGTGCGGCGGTCGCCTGGCTGCGCCTGCGTGTCGGGCCGATATCGACCCGGTTTTGGTCGGGCGACTGGATGCTGCAATGTGCGGGGTGGTCAGCTTGACCTGATCCTGCCGTCCGGATATTTTAAAGTCATCATGACGATTTGCTTTTATCCTTCATTATCGAAATCCATTTCATCGGGCCCTGCGGCCCGGCGAGGGTTCCGTGCGTCTTGCGCTCTGCCGCAGCGACTGCCGGTTTCCGGCAAATAATCTCTCCCCGCAAGCCTGGCGAGGCCAAACGCGTCAATGAATACCGTATAGTGCACAGCAAGAATTTGAAGCCTGCCGTCGTGGCCGGTGTGGAGCAAGACCGTGAATCAGCATAGCCAACCCTCATCCTTGATTATTTTTGACACGACCCTGCGTGATGGCGAGCAAAGCCCCGGCGCGGCCATGACCCGTGACGACAAGTTGCGGATCGCCCGTCAGCTGGAACGCTTGGGGGTCGATGTGATCGAAGCCGGATTTGCGGCGGCGAGCGAAGGCGATTTTCAGGCCATTCGCGCCATTGCCGAATCCATTGAATTGTCCACGGTCTGTTCTCTTGCGCGCGCCAATGACCGGGACGTTCGACGCGCCGGAGAAGCCATCGCCCCGGCCGCACGACGACGCATTCATACCTTTATTGCGACCAGTCCGATTCACATGGAGAAAAAGCTCCGCATGACACCGGATCAGGTCGTGGAGCATGCCGTCAACGCGGTGCGCTTGGCGCGTAGCTATACCGATGATGTGGAGTTTTCTGCGGAAGATGCCGTGCGATCGGACATCGATTTTTTGGTGCGTGTGTTTGAGGCAGCGATTGAAGCGGGTGCGACCACCCTGAACGTACCGGATACCGTGGGCTACTCGACACCCGCCGAATGGGGTGCGCGCATGGCGACCCTGATCGAGCGCACGCGCGGTGCGGACCAGGTGATCTGGTCCACGCATTGCCATAACGACTTGGGCATGGCGGTGGCCAACTCGCTCTCGGCTGTCTTGGCTGGCGCGCGGCAGGTCGAGTGCACCATCAACGGATTGGGCGAGCGTGCCGGGAATGCGGCGCTCGAAGAGATTGTGATGGCCGTTCGCACCCGTCGGGATGTCTTCGGTCTGGATACCCGGATCGATACGACCCAGATCGTGCCTGCTTCCAAACTCGTGTCCACGATTACGGGCTACCCCGTGCAGCCGAACAAGGCGATTGTCGGCGCCAATGCCTTCGCGCATGAGTCCGGCATTCACCAGGATGGCGTGCTAAAGCATCGTGAGACCTATGAAATCATGCGGGCGGAGGATGTCGGCTGGTCGACCAACAAGCTCTCCTTGGGCAAATTGTCCGGGCGAAATGCCTTCCGTAATCGCTTGACCGAGCTGGGTATCGAGCTGTCCAGCGAAGAAGCCGTGAACGATGCCTTCCGCCGTTTCAAGGATTTGGCGGATAAAAAACGTGAGATCTTCGATGAGGATATTCAGGCCCTGGTGTCCGAGGTGCATGAAGAGCAGGTCGAGCATCTCAAGCTCGTGTCGTTGAAGGTCTGTTCGGAAACGGGCGAAATCCCGACGGCCACCCTGGTGATCTCGGTCGATGGCTCGGAGAAATCGGCCACCGCGCAGGGTGCAGGTCCCGTGGATGCGGCTTTCGTCTGCATCGAGTCGATGATGCAGTCCGGGGCCACCTTGCAGCTGTACTCCGTGAACAACATCACCAGTGGCACCGATGCCCAGGGCGAGGTCAATGTGCGTCTGGAGCATGCGGGCCGCATCGTGACCGGGCAGGGGGCGGACACCGACATCGTCGTGGCTTCTGCCAAGGCATACCTGAATGCCCTGGATCGCTTGCAGAAACCGGCCTTGCGCGCGCATCCTCAGATGGGGGATGTGTGAGTCTGCATTCATGAATCAGACAACGGTTCTGGACTGGTTGGGGATCGATGTGTGGCGGCTGCGTGTGCCCTCTCCGATTCCCGCCGCTACGCCGCCGATGGCTGTGCCCGCCGGTGCACACGAAGTCCAGCCCGTCGCGCGGGCATCGCCACTGATTGACGTTGAGCCGATGCCCGAGCCTGTGGCCGATCTGCCCGCGGCGCCAGTGTCGGTATCCGAGTCGCCGGCCACTCCCTCGCCCGCGCCATCATCCCGGATACTCACGCTGTGTGTGCCGGCCGGGGGCGCAACCCTTCCCTTGTTCGCCCGCATTGCCCAGACCGTGCCCCGTTCTGTCACCGTGGTTAACGAGTCGACTGAGATCACCAGTAGCTCACTGATTCGCTGGCAGGGCCAGGATTGGCTATTGCGTGATCTGCGACAGGATCCAGGTCTGAAGCGCCGCCTGTGGCGCGCCTTGTGTATTCCTGCGTCTTCAGCCGAATAATCGATGGATTCGTCTCGTTCCTCCCTGCATCTCCCCGCGTCGACCGTGCTGTCCGAATCCCTGAGTGTGGTGTCGCTGGATGAGTCCGATCTTGAGACCATGGGGCGGATCGAGCAGGCGGGGCATCTCTATCCCTGGTCGGATCGTGTGTTCATGGATTGCATTCGCTCCGGCTACTACCTGGATGGCGCGATGCACGCGGACAGACTATTGGGTTTTGCGGTCATCATGCCCATTCTCAATGAATGGCATATCTTGAATCTCTGTGTGGACCCCAGCGTTCATCGACGTGGTGTGGGACGATTTCTGATGAATTTCGTGCTCGATCAGGCCGCGAAATCGGATGTGGGCAGTCTCTGGCTGGAGGTGCGCATCGGAAATGCCGCCGCGCGGCAGCTCTATGACACACTAGGGTTCGAGCAGGTCGGTTTGCGCAAGGGGTATTACCCAGCCAAGCAGGGGCGCGAGGATGCCTTGGTGTTGATGCGATCACTTGAGTCGTGAGTATCCCTCTGTCGGCCAGCAGATTCATGAGTGCGCGCCTCGCGGGCCAATACACAGTACGAGGTGAACGAATGCGACAGATTTTTCAGATATGTGGTTTGTTCCTGTTTGCCGCGCCCGTCTGGGCGGGTGGCCAGGCGGTTCTGCAATCCGGTAGCGGCAGTCATGCCGAGCAAGTTCAGCTGGCTTGGCTGGATGCCGAGCATCTGCGGATGGATATTCCCCGTCCACCGGCGGAAATTCTGCTTCGTCAGGGTGGCCTGTATGCCATCACCCAGGTGGGCGGCGTGCCGATTGTGGCGGATGTGGCCAATATCGATCAGATGGCGCAAATCCTGGGGCAGGGCAGTCAGTTCAGCGGACAGATCGATCGAAAACTTGCCCGTTCAGTGCAGTCGTTCAAGGCAACAGGGCAGCACGAAACCGTGGCAGGGATTCGGGGCGAGGTCTATCAGATCACCTGGCGCGACGAGCAGGGTGCCGAACACAGCGATCAGGCTGTTCTATCTGCTGCCCCTGCGGTCGTGGAATTGACGCGAGCCCTGCAGAATATGGGTGTTGCGGCCAAAAAGGGCGGGGATGCCCGCAGCGCCGAGGTACTTCATCGGGGGCTCGGCGTGCTGCGCTATGGCCACGATTATCGGCTGATCTCCCTGTCCACACGTTCGCCTGCCGCCTCCGATCTGGATCTGCCTACCCAAGGATTGGATGTGCAGAAATTGTTGCAGGGTTTGGGCGGTCGCTGATTATTTCTGGCCTCGATCAGAGGTTACCTGCCGGCCTGATAACCGTCCGTCAAAGTTTTTAAAAAGGCGATTAGATCGATCTTGTCTTCGGTCGTCAGCACGGGTTTTTCGCCCAAATGCCGATTGAAGGGCGGATCGACGGTATCGACATTCGGCCGGTCTGCGGCAGGCAAATCATTGAATTTTTCAATCTTTCCCTGCGCGTCGCGTGGATAGATCTTTGCGGGCTCCGTATCCCGAAAATCATAGAAATTCAGCACGTCCTTGAGCGTGTGGTAGACCCCATTGTGGAAAAAAACCCGCCGCGTCGCGACATTGCGCAGCGTCGGCGTCAGGAACATCCCGCAATATCGGGTTTGATTCTTCAAATCCTGCCGAAAGGGGCCGCACAAGCCGAGATCTACATACGATGGATCACGATTGGCTTTTATGACCGGATTACGGGGTAGGCCCAACGCTTCAAATTGATGGTCGGTGAACAGTGGCGGGCGGTGATCCCGCGTGGGCTGGTCGAGATGACACGCGGCACAGTTGCCTTTTTCGGGATCGTTAAATAACCGGTAGCCGTTCATTTCGGCAGGGCTCAAGCTGGCCTTGCCCTCCAGCCAGGCATCGTATTTGCTGCTGTAGGGATGGAATGAGGGGTCTTCGATCTGGTAGCGCGCCACCGAGAACAATGCCTCGGCTACCGCCTGTCTGGGGTCTCCGAAAATGGAAGGCCCAAACAGTTGTTTGAAGGCATTGGCGTAGGCGGATTTTGCCAGCTTGGCGGCCACGATGCCCGAGGTGCCCCCATCCATTTCGACCGGATTGAACAAGGGGCCATCTGCCTGGGCCTGCAGTGTGTTGACCCGTCCATCCCAGAACAAGCCGCCTTGCGGTACGAGATTGTTGGTTGACGTCGCGATTCCGGCATCTTTTTGCGCTAGGGCAGTTGTCTGTGCCTGTGCCGCCTGCTGGTTCAGATTGATGTTTTCCTGCGTTGCATTTTCCGGTCCGATGCTGAAATTCGGCTGACGTTCCAGATACATGAGACTGGGCACGGCGCGGGCACCCTGGCGATGCAGGGCGGGGCCACCCAACATCACCGAATCGCTGTTCGGCGGGCCATAGGCATGCTGGGGGCTATGGCAACTGGCACAGGACAGGCGCTCGGAGCCGGACAGGGTCTTGTCAAAAAAAATCTGCTTGCCGAGTTCGGCCATGGCTGAAAGTGGCGCGACTTTGGGACGAACGAGTTTGATCGGCTTCGGGTTTTTACCGGTGGTCATTTCATACTGGCTATCGAACCACTGCGTGATTTGGTTTGCATACGCCAGCGTGATGCCTGAGGCGGCCAACAAGGTTGCAAACAAAATCAAGCTGAGCCGAGGGTGTCGTGAGACGGGGTGTAGAGGATTCATCGGGTCTTTCTCTAAATAAAAAAGCATCCTGAGGCATTGTCTCAGGATGCTACGGTCGATCAGATTGAACTGATCAATTCGGGTTAATCAGATCATTGTCCGATTTACAGGGTTGCACCTGTGGACGGATTGACCAGAACCGGTGTCAGATGCGGCTGTGCCGTGAAGTCGAACAGGTCGTTGATCGAGCCCGCCGTGGCATCAAAGGAACCGCCGCCCAGGCGGGTGCCGCCCAGCCAGTTGTCTTCGATGAACTTCACGATTGACGCCTGTGAGATCTGCGTATGGCTGACATAGTTCACCTTGGCATAGGGTGAAATCACGATGAACGGAATGCGTGTGCCGGGGCCACAGCGGCCGTTGACCGGTTTGCCGTTCACGCCATTCGGGGCCGTACCGGTACCGCACTTTCCGGCGCCATTGAGCTGGTCCGCCTGTGCGTCGAACGAGGGGTTGGTCGGGTTGGCATAGGCATGGTCGTACCAACCGTCGGAGTCATCCCAGGCGACGATGACTGCGGTGTTCTTCCAGTCCGGTTGTTGCATCAGGAAGTTGACGACCTGTGCGGTAAATGTCTGCTCATCCAGCGGATCGGAATAGCCGGCATGGCCATCTTGGAAGGCTGGTGCCTTCACATAAGAAACCGCCGGGTAGTTGCCGGAATTCACCGCGTTCTCGAAGTCTTTATAGCCATATTCGTGATTGGCCGGGTCCTTGGTCTTGCCGTCGGCTTCGTAGCTGTAGCCGATTGCTGCAACTGAACTTGGACGGGCATGGGTCGGGTTGGCCGTCGACGCATAGTACTGGAACCAGGCGTGATGCGGGATGTAGTCCGTCACTGTCGAGTTGACCGTACTGGAGAAGGTGCTCCGTTTGCAGCCGGTAGTGCCATTGGCATTGATGGTTTGCAGGTTGAAGCCGGCCATGAAGCTGCCCCAGGTGACTGCACCTGTATTCAGCAGATCGCCGATGTTCTTGCCGCTCATCATGGCCTGATCGGTCGTGCTGGAGCAGGTGTCATAGCCCGGGTCCACATCGTTGATCATGGTGTAGCCGCCCTGGCCATCATTGATGTAGTACGAATACGCAGCCAGCGTGAACGGCGCCTTGCTAGTCTTGACGATCTGCATGCCGTTGGTCTGGCCGGATACGGCTTCCAGTGCACCCGGGGTCGACGGACCGTAGGTGTCGGTATAGGCGTTGTCACTCATGGCGAAGTTTTGCGCATAGTTCCACATCGCGGTCACGGTATTGCCATCGAAGTAGCCCATGACCATGCCCTTGGTGTTGAATGCACCGGCACCGCCCGTTGACGCTTTGCCGGTATACAGCGGGAACAGATCAGCCAGACCATTATCGTAGGCCTGTTCTTCTGCCGTATAGGCATGGTTCTGGTCCGCCGTTGCCGCCTGACTGCGGTCGATTCGGAACGGATTGGCATTATCGGGTGCATTTGCGGCACTGTTGTTTGGATTGTTGCTCAACAAGGCAGCAGACAAACCATTGACCGTCGGGGTGCCGGGCGCCGCAGTAAATACGGGTTCGCCTGCAGGATTGGTCGCGTTCGGGTAGGTGGCAAAGTAGTGGTCGAACGAGACGTTTTCGTTATAGATGATAACCACGTGCTTGATGGGGGTGGCGGTAGACAGATTGTCTGCAACTGCCGTCGAGGCCACGACAGAACCGGTCACCTGCGGCGTGGTTGTGGTTGGTGAAGAGGTTGTTGCCGTGGGGCTGGGTGAGTTGCTGCTGTTGCAGGCGGCCAAGGACAGGCCGAGCACGGCTGCAGCAACGGCAAATGCAGTTTTGCGTACAGTGAACATTCGAGGCTCCTAAGAATCAGTGTAGGTTGAACAATCGAGGAATTTCCAGAACGGCCCACATCATGACTGTCATATATTTCTAAATTCTTTAAGAATTATTTCTTTGGCTAAATATTTTCATAATATTTACTTAATTTTACTTTTTATGTTTTTAGATAGGGTTCTAATGGCGTTACAGCGCCAAACAGGGCTCTGTGTGGGTTCTGGCGTGTTGAGAAATAAACCGTGGCAGGCAGAGTCCGGCGTTCATCAGATTGACGGACCGAAAAGACAAGGAGGATGCGGGGATCATGAGTGACGAGGTGCAATGCTTTGCCCAGACTCGTCACTTGGGTGAATCAGGGGCGACGCGGCGGCTTGATCTGCGGATGTGATCGATTCAGTGGGGTCAGCACGGTATTGTGATGCACACAGGACGGGTCGGTTTCGGGGTAGTCGCGGATGAAGTGCAACCCACGGCTCTCATGGCGCGCGAGCGCAGAGCGCACGATCAGATCGGCGACTTCGACGAGATTCCTCAGCTCGATGAGATTGTTGCTGATGCGAAAGTGGGCGTAATAGTCATGGATTTCGCGGCGGAGCAGGGCGATCCGATGCTGGGCGCGTTCCAGTCGTTTGGTGGTACGCACGATGCCGACGTAATCCCACATGGTTCGACGGAGTTCGTCCCAGTTGTGGGTGACGACAATGGCTTCATCTGCATCGGTGACCTGACTTTCATCCCAGTCGGGCACCGGCCAGTTCCGGCTGCAGGCATCGGCGTGATGTTCAGTGATATGGGCGGCGGCAGCCTCACCGTATACCAAGCACTCCAGCAGCGAGTTGCTGGCCAGGCG
>DATKTJ010000138.1:0-4543 GCA_035531235.1 Halothiobacillus sp.
TAGCAGGGAAAAAACCAGCAGACCGATCACGGGCACCATGCTTGCCAGGAAGCTCAACAGCGCCCAGACGAGCACCAGCCCGATCCACATCCCGGGACTCGCCTTGAAGATCTGCCAGCCAAGCCCATACCAAGCGAGCCCCCGGCCGGCGTCGACACGGTTCACGTGCATGTCATACCACCTTGTGTCAGATCCGTTTTGACCTGTCGGAGCGGCCGATGCGGCCAGCGACAATCAAAAACTCAGTGTGGCAAGTATCAAACAAAAAAAACACTAAGACTACCACTTACAAAAGCAAGCTTCTGGCCGATAGGGTCACCCTTTTGTTCCCGTGAATCCCAGGCTCCGATAAGAACATCGTGTCACTAGTGCTCCCGGCCTTTTTGTCAGAACATCTAGGGTGAATCCTGAAGACGCCTGGCGCGTGGCTCGTTGAGATGATGCCAGTTGTTGTTGAGCTGCGAAGTACTGTGGCTGGCGGTGGCAAGCTTGAGATGTATGTCCGGTTGGGTTCAGCTTGGAAATGGAGAGCAGAGTGTTTATTCTTTAACTGGAGCAGATGGTAGTCAACATGCACATGGAGGTATGCCCATGATCGACCGTCACATTCGCCTGCCCGAATCCCACGCCGGTCAGCGCACCGCCCCCCACGCCCCGGCGTACTGGTTCGCCGCCCTGGCCCTGCTCCTCGGCGCGGCCTTGGCCTGTGTACCGCCGGCCCGCGCCGCCGGGGGCGACGATCCGGCGCTGAAAAAAATCGTCGACACCTACGAGGCGCACTACGGCCCGCTCCCGCTGTTCTGGGCCGACCGTGTGCAGATGGCGTTCGCCGCCAATCTGATCGGCAACGCCCAGGCGGATGGCAAGATCACCCCGGGCGAGGGTCGGGTGGTGCAGCGGGCCAAGGAAGATCTGGGGCCGACGGCGGATGCCGGGCTTGCCCTGCACGCCGCCCAGGAGTCTTGGCTGGGCCACCAATGTGATTTCAAGGGCGATGGCTGCCAGGCCTCCACGGCCTACAAGGTGAAAGAGCCGTATCCGGTGGAGAAACGCCAGTGAGCATGGCGCGTAGTTACTACGCGGTAGTCGCTGTTGCGCTGGCCGTCTTTCTCGCCGCCGCCCAAGCTTCGGGCGCCACCACCCGTTGGCGCGAACCGGTGTCGGGCATGACGTTCGCGTGGGTGCCCAAGGGCTGTGCCACCATCGGCAGTCCGGAAGGTGAGGCGGGCCGCCATCCCGACGAGCGCCCCCACCGGGTCTGTCTCGCCGGCTTCTGGCTGTCGACCTACGAGGTCACCAACGCCCAGTACCGGATGTTCCGCGCCGACCACCAAACCGGCAAATATCGGCGGACCAATCTTGACGAGCCGCGCCAACCGGTGGGCGACGTAACTTGGCAGGAGGCGCGCGTGTTTGCCCAATGGCTCTCCCGGCGGGCGGGTGTCGGCTTTCGCTTGCCCACCGAGGCTGAGTGGGAATTCGCCGCGCGTGGCGGAACGGCGGGGCCGCATTACTGGGGTGATGACGGCGACCTGTGTCGGCATGCCAATCTCTACTCCTGGGGCTACGACAGCTGCGATGACGGTTACAAGGGCGCCGCGCCGGTGGGCAGCTACGCGCCAAACCCCTTCGGCCTTTACGATATGCTAGGCAACGTGCTCGAGTGGACCGGCTCGCCCTACGACCCTGGTTACGGCGGCGGCGAACTACGGTCGGCCCCGCCGGGCTACCACGGCAGGCTGGTGGTGCGTGGCGGCAGCTGGAATCTGAAGCCAACCTTCCTGCGGGCTGCCTCCCGCCTGGTCGTCGCCAACGACTACCATCACCAGACGATCGGCTTTCGCTTGGTAGCCGAACGCTCGGCCCCCGCGGACTCGCCCCTTTCCCCCGATGAGTCACGGGCGGCTCCGGCCGAGGCCCCGCACGCTGCTGCGCCGTCGGTGAAGGCCCCGGATCCAGTGGACCATTTTGTCGACGACCTCCGCAGCAAAATGCGCGGCGCCTACGAATGGGGCCTGCAACACGGTGAATGCAGCAGCATCGGAAATCCAAAAAAATATTCGGGCGAGAAGGCTCAGTTGATGTCGACCTTCGTGAGCCTGTGCCAGGCAGGCGTGACGGACCGCGCTGATCCGAGCGAAGATGGGCATGCCGAGGTCTACCGATTGATCGACAAGCGGCTGGAGCAGATGCGGCGGAGCCTGCACGGTCGCACCCAATAGACCACCGGGACATCCCTGGTGAAAGTGAGGCAGGTAATGAAGTTGTTGTTCCGATCGATCGCGACCCTAGTTGGCTTGGCGGTGCTCGCCTCTCTTGTATTCCAGAAGGTTGCCGAAACCTTTCCGGCCATGGATGCACTCGGCTGGGCGATGGCCGGCGCTCTATTCGTGGTGATGGTGTTCCTCGCTATCCAGCTCGACAACTGGGTGGCAAGGCGCCCGTGGGTCTGGATCAACGCCAACGAGGAGCGTCGGCAGTACCTCATGATCATCACCGTCGGTGTGCTGGTCGCGCTGACCATCTATCTCGCCTGGGGGGCGCTCGGGCCCCATCTGGCCGCACACTTCGGTAGCCCGTCGCGGGAGTAATACGCCCGTTGCGCCGGGCTCAGAGAAGTAGTGGCTAAGACTTTAAGGGGGCGGCGACGAGTGAGAACCATTAACCTTCTCAAAAAGTCACCGCCCCCTTGTGACGCGCAATGACGCGACTATTTCCAATCCCTTTGTATGTCAGCCGCAGTGGCGTGGAGATGGTAATGCGTGTTTACAGCCTGGATCAGCAGGGCATCAAAATCCAGCTCCCTGCCGTTGCGTCGCGCGGCGCTTATCGGTGCGAATACACTTTTTCTCAGCATCAATCCATAGCTGGCGATAACGACATCACCTTTCTGTTTACGTAACCACTCCTCCATTTCGATCATGCGCTTGAGCCGTTCAAGCTGGAGCCGATGCTTTTCCGTTCCGGGCGTACCGCTGACGACCGGGGGCGGCTTTGCGCCCTCTTTGCGAAGTTGAAACGCGTGGAAATACCAAGCCAGATAACCCGCTGCATACCTGTCCGCCGTGGAATGGTTTTCGCCGCGCAGAAGGCCGGCCGTCTTTTTGTAGGCCTCGGGGACACCTACCAGGTTGACTCCGCTGGAAGCAGCGAACTCGTCGAGTGCCTGCTGGGCAAAATCGACCTTGGCCCGAGGCGCGGCCGGTGCAGGAGCGTTCTTGGATGTCGGGCGCGGCGGGGGCTGTGTCGATGGCGATTCGGTGAGCGGGACGTGCAGGGTGAACCGTTCGTGATCTGCGGGCGCATTCCTTATGCGAGCCATGAGGTTATTGAATATATGATCTATCTGTTTTTCCTGTTCTGGTGTGAAGGAAAATTGTTTTTGCATGGAGCCCGCTTTGGCGTCGCCGAGGGCCTCGGCCACTTTGAGATATAGAAGTGCGCCTCCATAGTTGCGCGCAACGCCGAGTCCGTTTGCCATCATGACTGCCAGGCGGGTCCAGGCCTCGGCGTACTTCTGCTCGGCGGCACGTGTATACCAGCGCTCCGCTGCGGCATAGTCCTGTCTGAGACATATGCCCTCGCTTAGCAATTCTCCCATTCGATATTGTGCCTCCGGATAGCCCGTCTTCGCTGCGGTCGTAATCCAATGCACGCCTTTCGCGCAGTCTTTTCTACCATCGTATCCCTCTGTGTAGAACTGGCCGAGGGTGATTTGCGCCTTGATACGACCATTGTGGGCCGCGATCCCGAACCACTTGTAGGCATCCTTCGGTCGCTTCTCTTTTATGGCCCAAACACCCTCCGTTTCAGCAAGAGATGCCCCCGCAGCCTGAGGGAACGGCTTCAATCCGGCTTTGCGGTCATGAACCCCGTACTCGCACATGTTTTTGTACATGATGAGCATCTTGTAGGTCGCTGGGTCTGCTTTGGGGGGGCTACAGTGTTGATGTTGATAGCCGAAATGGTAGGCATTGATCGCCATCTCGACGGTCGGCTTAACGATGTCACCGGCATTCTCGGCGGCCATGGCATGGCAACCGACGGTGGCCATGAACAATCCGGCCAAATATCTAATTACACAGTTGTTCATAACCACTCCTTTGGTATTTGCAGTTTGGGTACCGTAAGATTCGGTGAAATCAACCGCGAAATTAAGATTTTGCCACCAATGAGTCAAATGCGTTGGTGACACAGGCCAATGTTTCCAAGGCGCCGACGACGAGCGCCGGTGGCAAACAGCAGCGCTGTAGGTTGGGCTAAACACAGTGCAGCCCAACAGGGTGCGCGTATTTATCCATCGATGTTGGGGTGCGCAGGCTTACCCCAACCTACGGGAGCGGAGCGCTATAGCGCGCAATATCGTTTCTGGGCATATCGAGTCCTGGCAAAGCTTGCCCTAGCCCTCCGCACCAACGGGGCTAGCCCTACGTTACCCGCCCACGATTCCAGGTTGAGCGCCCTGCCCCCATAAAAAAGCCCGCGCAACGGGCGGGCAAATCGGGGTGAAAACTGCCAGATATCCGGGTCGTAAAACCTACAA
>DATKTJ010000139.1:0-4077 GCA_035531235.1 Halothiobacillus sp.
GATGGATACTTGTTGGAGCCGAATTACAGCGACGAAATAGTAAATATTATAGCAGCGGCAGAAGGTATCGAACTGACGCCCAAGCATTGGGAAGTGGTCAAATACATGCGCGGCCAGTACCAAGAACACGGGCACACGCCAAATTTCCGCAATATGCTGAAGGGCGTCAATGAATTCTGGCCAGAAGCGGATAGCAAAGCGCTGTATGATCTATTTCCGACCGGGCCGGCCAAACAGGGTGCAAAAGTCGCCGGCCTGCCTCAACCCTATGGCAAGGGCGGATATTGAATCAGTGACGTTTCCAAAATTGACAGGACATCTAACATGAGCACTCAAGAGTTGCACGCCGATGTAAAGCTGGATATGCGCGGCCTGACCTGCCCTGCTCCACTGCTCGGAGCCAAGCGCGTGGTCGACGACCTGAAAAAGGAACAAATCCTGCTGCTGATCTCGGACTGCCCGGGCACCAGGGACGATCTCTTTTCATGGGCGGAACAGACCCATAACAAGGTTTTGAAAACTCAAGCGATGCCGGATGGCGGCACCGGCTATTACGTGATCAAGGGCAAGGGAACATCGCACCATGCGAACGTGATACTCGATATCCGCGGTGTGCATTGCCCGGGGCCGATCGTGGAAGCAAAAAAGCTGTTGAACGGCATGAAGCAGGGTGAAATCCTCAAGCTGATCAGCAACTGCCCCGGTATCCGTTCCGATATCGTCGGCTGGGCGGAAACGACCGGTATAAAAATCATCAGCACGGTAGAAGCAGGCGCTGGCGACCATGAATTCTTCCTGCAAAAGGGCTGACCGGCACCGCCGGCCCACCTGACATGCGCATCAAAAGCCAATGGTTCAAGGGTGACCGCGAAAAATCCCCTCAGGAGATTGCCGGGGCAATGGCGTTTACCATCTGGCGCATCGCCGACAATGCGCTGAAGAATACCCGCAGCGCGAATTTCGAGATCGCAATCGGCCCGCAATACTTTTCATTCATCACCGAATTCCTGATGTTCCTGATTCAGGTCGCGGACCGCATCGCCCATAGCCAGTTATCCGCGGAAGACCGCTTTGCATTTACCAGTACATTGGCCAATCGTGTGGCGGAAACTCTGGCTGAAAACCAGAGCAGGTTAATGAATGACGACACCACCAACTACAAGCAGATCTTCATCGACAAGCTTAACCAGCGCGCCGGAGAATATGCCGAATTCCGTTACGGCCCCGGCGGTCCGGAATTTGCCTTCACCCGCTACCTCGCGTTCTGTATGCGCGAAGTCATGGATGAAAAGGATGTCGAATGGGTGATCGACCAGATGATGAGCATCGAGGCACCCAATGCTGTGGATATGGTCGAGAAAACCATGAAAAACCTGTACACAAAAGAACCCGCGCAGACACGCATACGCAAGGTTACCAGCGGCGACTGAAGGGCATCCCGTAAAACCCGATTTTTGTCGCTATGCTGTGTTGCTCACAAAAAATCGAGTTTTCCGAGACGCCTTATCCACTTGGCAACAACCCGTACATGCAAAATCCATTTGACCTAGAAAATAATTCTGCCTATTTGCAGTGGCGCGACCAAAAACTTGCGCATGCCATCACCGACGCGGGCGAGCTGATCGTCGAGATCAGGGATCCGCGCAAACTGGGCAAGGCTGAACACGACGTCCTGGTGGACCGCTGCCGGCGCAGCAACATGGTAATTTACACCACTCGCGCCGATCCTGTCGATGAAGAAACGGTGCAGCAATTCGGACTGCAGTTCGGACTGGCCAGCCTGGACGCAAACTGGCTGGCGGGCGAACAGGGCATCACCCGCGTCACCGTATGTGCCGAAGACGGACTACGGCAGGCCTATATCCCCTATACCGACCGCGCGATAAAATGGCATACCGACGGTTATTACAATTCCCCCGAACGGCAGATACGCAGCTTTGTACTGCACTGCGTGCACAGCGCCGGACAGGGCGGCGAAAACCGATTGCTGGATCATGAGATCGCGTACCTAATGTTGCGAGACGAAAATCCCGACTTCATCAGCGCGCTGTCCGCAGCTGATGCGATGACCATCCCTGAACGCACCGATGAACAGGGCGTGGCCCGCGCCGCGCAAACCGGTCCGGTATTTTCAGTCGATCCGGTCAGCGGCGCTCTGCACATGCGCTACACCGCCCGAACCCGCAGCATCGTCTGGAAGACAGACGCGATTACCCTGGCGGCAGTCGCCGCACTGGAAAAGCTGCTCGCCTCCGACTTGCCGCATATCCATCGCTTGCGGCTGGAGCCCGGCATGGGGCTGCTGTGCAACAACGTGCTGCACGACCGTACTGCCTTTGCCGATGATGCGACGGCACCACGCCTGCTGTATCGCGCGCGCTATCACGAACGGATCGCTGCAAGCTGACCAGCCTGCTCTTCAGAACATTATTTTGAAAAAAAACCCGCCATCATTGCGAAGGCGGGCTTGAGGCTACTACAACTTTCAAATTTCTGATCGATTACCAGCCGTAGGAAACGCCAATCGAATCTTCGTGCATGGTCAGGTTGGCATTACCGCCACCGAAGCCAGTATTAGGTATAGAACCAGAACCATTGACGGTCTGACTGAACGCGTGCACATAGGCAACCGACAACTCGGACTTGTTTGCCAGTATCCAGGTCGCACCCAGCGACAGGTGGTTCTGCACCACCGCCGGAGCCACGATGTTCAGCAGCGTCTGGTTGTTCGGTATCGGCTGGTCGCAATGATTCAGGCCGGCGCGCAGTGTCAGCGAAGTATCATAGGCATAGCTCACCCCGAGCTTGTAGGCATTGATGTTCTGCCAGCCGAAACCAGGACCTGCGCTACCGCCGAACATAGTTGACGGCCCGGTAGGTAATCCGCTAAAGAGATTGCTAACTGATGCAACATCCGAATAATTGGTGCGCACCACATCGAACGCCACCGTGGTTGCCGGCATGGCCTTGACCGCAATACCCAAACCGTAGCTGGACGGTATGTCGAAGCCGCCTTGCTCGGCAAACAGACCGCTGTAATGGCTGAACTTGCCCATCTTGGTCTTGCTTTGGTAGGTTGCACCCAGTGTCACCTTTGGAGTGACCTCGCCAGTCCAGCCCAGCTTGATGCCGTAGCCGGTGGAGGTATCTGTACCATTGTCAGACAAATTACTGGGGCTGCTTGACATACCACTAAATGCCGGGCCATTTATACCAGTCGCGCTGAACATCTGGTAGGCCAGATTCAGCGAAACGCCCACCGCATTGGTCGGGTTGATTTTCTTCGCCCAGGTCGGCGCAACGATCAATTGCGATAGGTTGATGCCGAGGTTACCGTTGGCACCAAAGGCAGCAAATGGGTTGGTGTTGTACTGGGTGTTCATGCCGCCGTTGCCGTAGACAGACACGCCCAGCGAGGTATCCGCGCTGATCATCTTGTTGTAGCCAAAGTCGGGTATGAAGAAGTTGTTGCGGCCATTACCGTCGTAAGTGCCATTCAGGCCGGCACCATTGCCAGTGATTTCAGCGGTGCGATTCGGCTTGAACCAGGTCAGCGCGAAATCGACACGGTCGCCGACCATAACCATCCCGGCCGGGTTGTTGGCCGCAGCCATGGAATCCAGCGGCAGCGCGATGCTCGCCCCGCCCATCGCTTCGTTCATTACGCCATAACCGGTCGGAAAATAACCATCAGTAGCATGTGCCAGCGGAGAAGCCATCACGCCGGCGGCCAACAGCGAAACCATAATCTTATTCATTTTCATCACTACACTCCCCAAGATGATTTATTAAACAAACCCCCATTACTACTCAGTTATTACCACTAAAAAATCAAACAAACAGACAAATGTCGGTGTCACCCGCGAAGCCCATGAACATTGCGGCGCCGCCGTATTCACATTGCTCGATGAATTCGCTCTTGTCGAATTCGAACAGGTCAACCGTCATCTGGCAGGCGATGAATTTCACCTCGGCCTCGAGGCACAGGTCGCGCAGTTCCTGCAGCGAGGCTACACCGTGCTTCTTGAGCTTCTGCTTCATCATCATGGTCGCCATGGATTCCATGCCGGGCAGCAT
>DATKTJ010000140.1:0-15255 GCA_035531235.1 Halothiobacillus sp.
GGCTGGGGCAAACCGGGCACGTTCAAGGTCGGCATCGAGTATCAATACTGGAAAAACAAATTCGGCGTAGATGCCAACGGCCCTGCCGGTTCGGGTGCTTACGCAAAAACACCCATGGTCCGTGCCGAATACCACTTCTGAGTTCGTGACAAGGGAAACTGATAATTAAGCACCCAATGTGGATTAATATCAAAAGTACCTTGTCGAATTCACCGCAAACCGACCAAAGGATATAAATCATGAGATTCAGAGAGTTATTAGTTGCATGCGCACTTTCAACCGGGCTTGTGTCGGTTGGGCACGCTGACGAACCGCTTAAAGTCGCTTTTGTCTATGTGGGCCCAGTTGGCGATGGCGGCTGGACATACGCCCACAACCAAGGGCGCCTGGCCATGGACAAGGCTCTAGGTGACAAGGTGAAATCAACTTTTGTCGAGAATGTTCCCGAGAGTGCCGATGCCGAGCGTGTTATTCGACAGTTGGCGGCCGACGGTAACAAGATCATTTTCACGACCTCTTTCGGTTTCATGAACCCGACGCTAAAAGTTGCCAAAGCATTCCCACACACAGATTTCGAACATGCCACCGGCTACAAAATGGCCAAGAATGTCGGCATTTATCAGGCGCGTAGCTGGGAAGGCGCCTACATGCTGGGCGTGCTGGCCGGAAAAATGACCAAGAGTAATATTCTGGGTTTCGTCGGTTCCTATCCCGTGCCTGAAGTCATCCGCAACATCGATGCCTACACGATGGGTGCACAAAGTGTGAACCCCAAAATCAAGACCAAGGTGATCTGGGTGAGCAGTTGGTACGATCCTGCTCGCGAACGGCAAGCTGCAGAGACCATGATTGCTCAAGGGGCGGACGTGCTCGCTCAGAACACGGACTCACCTGCCGTCGTCCAAACAGCTGAAGAGAAGGGTGTCTATGCATTCGGCTGGGATTCCGACATGGCGAAATATGGACCCAAAGCCGAACTGACTGCCAGCACCCTGGACTGGTCCAAGTACTACATCATGGAAGTCAAAAAAGTATTGGACGGCACATGGAAACCGCAGAGCACTCTGTGGGGCATCAAGGAAGGCATGGTGGTACTCAAACCACTGAACCCAGCCGTACCTGCAGATGTTGCCGCGCTCTTCAAGACCAAAGAGCAGGAAATCAGCAGCGGTAAACTCGTTCCATTCACGGGCCCGGTTGTAGATCAATCCGGAAAAGTCCGGGTTCCTGCAGGTAAAATGATGCCCATGAACGAGCTGATGTCCCTTAACTTCTACGTCAAAGGTGTCGAGGGTTCTATTCCGAAGTAAGCTAATCGGGTAAATCCGCCACCACCATTCCCATGACAGAATGGCATCTTGATTTAAAAACAGGCGAGTTACTCGTCTGTTTTATTTTTATATGGAAGAAACAATGCGCCATGAAGCAACTGACATTCGCAACGTGCTGCGCGCCCTGCCCAAGGCAGAGCTTCACGTGCACATCGAAGGCACGCTTGAGCCTGAAATGGTTTTCGATCTCGCCGCTAAAAATGGCATCGCTCTCGATTATGCCGATGCGACCTCACTGAGACAGGCTTACAATTTCAAGGATCTGCAATCATTCCTGGATATTTACTATCAAGGTGTGAATGTCCTGATCGATGCCGACGATTTCTTTGACCTGACCATCAGTTATCTGCGGCATGCCCATGAAGACGGAGTGGTCCATACCGAGATTTTCTTCGATCCCCAAAGCCATCTCGACCGCGGCATCCCCCTGTCGACCGTGTTCACAGGCATCAACCGGGCATTGGCCAAGGGTTTGAAGGATTTCGGCATCACCAGTCGATTGATTCCCTGCTTTCTCAGGCATTTGAGCGCAGAAGCGGCCATGGAGACATTGGATGCGCTCATGCCTTTTCGCGCCTCATTTTGCGCGGTCGGGCTCGATTCCAGCGAAAAGGGCAACCCGCCATCAAAATTTACCGAAGTATTCAACAAAGCGCGTGCTCAGGGCCTGCTCACCGTCGCGCATGCCGGAGAAGAAGGCCCGCCGAGTTACATCTGGGAGGCACTGGACCTGCTGCATGTCGCCCGCATCGATCATGGAGTGGGCTGTGAAGCCGACGAGGTACTGTGCCAGCGTCTAGCCGCGGAACAGATGCCCCTGACCGTCTGCCCGCTTTCGAATATCAAACTGGCCGTATTCGACCGTATTGAGGCACACAACATCAAACGACTGCTCGAACGCGGACTATGCGTGACAGTCAGTTCCGACGATCCGGCCTATTTCGGTGGTTACTTGCTGGATAACTTGATCGCGATTCAAACTGGTCTGGACTTAACTTGGGAAGACATTGTTGAATTGGCCCGAAACTCGATTCGGGCATCGTTTCTGACGGAGGCGGATAAACAGCACTGGCTCGAAAAAATCGAGGAAATATCCCGCAAGTCGTTCTCCCTGGATTGATTGTTTCAACCCAGATTTATTCAGACCTGGCTTCCCTGTGTGCGATGCAATTGTTCCGATGCAATCAGAACCCCGTCATCATCCGCGTAGAGGAAATATCCTGGCTTGATGGCAAGGCCACAAAAGGCCAACGGCACCTGCGTCGTTCCCTCGGCGACTTTCGCGCTTTTCATCGGACAAGTACCCAGCGCCCAAACGCCCAGCGACATGGATTTCAGTTGCGCGGAATCGCGGATATAGCCATTGATCAACAAAGCCTTCCAGCCGTTTTTAACCGCCAGATCCGCCATGATATCGCCCAATACGGCGCAATAATTGCCGCCGACATCCACCGCGATGGCCCGCCCTTCCCCCGGTTGATTCAACAACGTGCGCAAGATGCTGTTGTCTTGCTCAAGCTTCACGGTAACCAGTGGGGCCTCAACCTGAGTCAGACCGCCATAGGCGCGGAATAACGGCTCGGCCACCTGCAACTGCGAACGATATAGATCACACAGATCGGCCGTTTGCCAACTCATGAAACGACTCCCTGGGCGTTCTTTATTTGCAATCCCGACGTCTGGGCCAATTCGTCGAGTGCATTCAATACGATATCCACGGCGATCTCGGCATCTTCAGCCGAAACGAACTCGGCGGGATGATGACTGATGCCGCCCTTGCAGCGAACGAACAACATTGCCATCTCGGTGATGTCGGCCATGAGCATCGCATCGTGCCCCGCACCGCTGGGTAAGGTTCGAACGGGTAAACCGATCTGGTTGATGGCATGTTCGAACATCTGACGGAATCGGGGGGCACACTGCCTGGCTGGCGCCGAATGATAATTTTGCCAGTCGATATTGACCGCTCGCCGAACCGAAATCTGGGTGCTTTCCGCGATAATCTGTCGCATGACCTCATCGAGGAGCGCGTCATTCGTACTGCGGATATCCAGCGTGCACTCGACCCGAGCGGGAATCACGTTCACGGCGCCGGGGTAAACCTGTAACCGTCCCACCGTAGCCACAACATCGTGCGCACCGCCCAGTCTTTCGACCGTCAGCACCAGCTCGGCAGCCGCTGCCAGGGCATCCTTGCGCAAATTCATGGGTACCGTTCCGGCATGTCCCGCTTCGCCCTGCAAGGTGATTGTGTAGCGCTGGGCGCCAGCAATGGCAGACACAATGCCCACCGGTAGACTTTCGTTTTCCAGAACCGGGCCTTGCTCCATGTGCACTTCCCAATAGCCCAGCAAGCGATCCTTCGCCCGGCTGGCGGAAGAAATTGCAACCGGATCATGCCCCTGAGCGGTCAAGGCTTCCCGCAAACTGATGCCATCGGCATCAAGGAGCTCAAGCCACTCATCGCGCCATTGACCGCACACGGCCCGACACCCCAGCATCGAAGCCGCGAACCGAATGCCTTCCTCATCGCCAAAGCCGACGACATCAATATGAAAAGGCAGAATTTTCCCGGAGGCATGAAGACGCGCCACCGCTTCGATGGCACAGACGACGCCAAGAATGCCGTCAAATTTTCCGGCGTTGGGAATGGTATCCAGATGCGAGCCCAGAATAAGAACCGGTGCATCGGGATCATCGGCCGCCAGCCGTCCCCATTGGTTGCCCACAGCATCCACCCTGGTAGACATGCCAGCCGCCTGCATCCATTGCTCAACAAGCCGCAGACCATCTCGGTATGCAGGGGACAGATACAGCCGGGATATGCCATCCGGGCTATCAGAAATCCGGGCCAGTGCTTCGCAGCGATCGATCACGCGCGACATGTCATTGGCCACCGTATACGGCCATCGCGGCATCCACACCCGCACCCGCCGTGAACTTGTGACCCATGCGGCGCAGCACGCTTTCGAGGGCGGCCAGCGTCACCAGTACGGCATCCTTGCGTGCGTTGTAGCCCATGGTGCCGATCCGCCAGATTTTCCCCTTGAGCGGGCCGAATGACGTGCCAATTTCAATACCAAAATCCATCAGCATGGCGGTGCGCACCGCCTCACCGGCCACGCCATCCGGGATGTACACGCCGACCACGTTGTTCATCTTGTGCGCCTGATCCCCGAAGAGTTCGAGGTTCATGGCTGCCAGTCCACGCGCCATGGCGCTGCCCTGCAACTGGTGGCGCGCGATGGACAGCTCCAACCCTTCCTGCATCAGAATCCGTGCGCATTCGCGGGCGCAGTACAGCATTGAAGTCGCTTCGGTATGGTGATTCAGCCGTTCCTCGCCCCAGTAATCAAGGATCATGGGCATGTCGAAGTAATTCGAACGGATCATCGCGCCCTTGCCATCGACGTGGTGGCCATCGCGAATACCGGCTTCGATATGATGACGTTTACGGACTTCCTCGACATAACGGGCGCTGAGCGTGACCGGTGCACTGCCCGAAGGACCGCCGAGACACTTTTGCAAACCCACGGAAACGGCGTCCAGCCCCCAGGCATCGGTTTCAAATGGATTGCCACCAATAGACGCCGTGGCGTCACTGTAGAACAGCACATCATGCCGACGACAAATCGCGCCCAGTTCCTCCAGGGGTTGCAACATGGTGGTCGAGGTATCGCCCTGCACGATGGCGAGCAGCTTGGGCTGAACCTTGATGATGGCTTCTTCGATTTGCTCGGGCGTGAACACGGTGCCCCACTCCGTCTCAATGGTATGCACGTCCGCCCCGCAGCGAATGGCGATTTCATTAAGGAGGTGACCGAAACGGCCGAAAATCGGGATGAGTACCTTGTCTCCCGGTTCAATCAACGACACCAGAACCGCTTCGATCCCGGCCCGCGAGGTACCGTCGATCAGTAGCGTCCATTGATTGTCCGTTTTGAATACCTGACGATACAGCGCCATGGTTTCGTTCATGTAATGCGTCATCGCGGGGTCGTATTGCCCCAGCAGTTGCGCCGACATCGCCCGCAGCACGCGCGGATCCGCGTTGATGGGACCTGGCCCCATCAGAAGTCGTGCCGGGGGGTTGATTTGCTCAAATTGCTCAGCCATAACGATCCACTCTCAATTGATTCCTAACGACCTATCCCGATCTAGTCTCTGCCACATCCCGTACCCATTTGCCGCAGTGTGTGGCAAATGGAAAAAATCAGACAAGTGCGGTCATGAAATGCGCACCATAGACCGCAGCTTTCTTAAGGTACGGTTTGAGGTTCTTTGGCACGTAACATTGCAATGGTTCATTTCAGAGATGATCCGATGTCTGGAGCGCATCTGCCAAAGCGATCAAGGCAGAGTCGGCATGCCTCGATCCCAGCAGGGACAACCCCCAGGGGGCATCCTGATCGCGCAATACTGGGAGATGAAGCTGTGGGCGCGATGACAAGCCGGCCAAAGCCGTAAGGCCCATCAACGCCACCCGATAACTGGCCAGATTCTGGGCGGACGCAGTTAACAATGGCGCGGCACCGGGCGTGGTTGGCAATATGGCCACGGTATGCTCGCCATCAAACCAGTCCGAGATGGTTTGCACAATCTCGAAACGATCCTGTATCGCCTGCTCGATCTGCACGGACGTAATCGCTTCACACCAAGCCAGGCGCTCGGTGATATCCGGCGCGAACCGAGGTTCTGCTGCGGCAATCCAGGCGCTGTGCGTTTGCCAGATTTCAGCCCCCTGCAACGTACGAAACGTTTGACTTGCAAACTGCAGGAAAGCTTCCGGAATTGGAATCTCACGGACAGATTCAAATTGCATCAGCCGGGACGCGAGCCAAGTCTGCGCCTCGGTGTTCCACAAATTACTCTTCCCGAATTGCGGTTTTAGAATACACAATCCACTGAGTGCGCAAGGCACTTGTGCCGGCAACAACACCGAAGCCGCATCGGCCATGGTGCGCAGATCACGAGTCATCCAACCGACGGTGTCAAACGACGGGGCCAATCCCACCAGATGATCGACGCCAATCAGACCATGCGTCGGCCGCAGGCCAAACAGCCCGTTGTAACTGGCGGGAACACGAATCGAGCCACCCGTATCCGTACCCAGACCAATATCGGCCAAACCATGAGCGACCATGGCTGCCGAGCCGCTGCTTGAACCGCCAGGCAAACGGTCCGGCGCGGCAGCGTTGACCGGGGTTCCGTAGTGGAGATTCATGCCATTCAGACTATAGGCCAGCTCGTCGGTCAACGTTTTCGCCACAATTTTTGCGCCGGCATGCATGAGTTTTAACACGGCCGAGGCGGTATGCTCTGGTACGGCATGTGTCGCCAACCAGTCTGGGTTACCGGCTGAGGTGGGTATGCCGGCGATGTCGAAAAGATCCTTGACCCCCACGCGCAGGCCACGCAACCGGGTATCGGCTACATCAGCCATACCCAGATCAAGTTCTTTCAACACACCCTGCAAAATATTCATCACCGAACTCAAGAATCCCGAAATGCCGTTTGTACACAGGATTGTACACAATTATTTTTTAGGTGCACATGATAATTCCAAGGCCATGATGCTTGCTTCAATCCATCCAACACCCGGATTTATTATTGATTATTACGCATGAACCTCAGGATGAACCAATAAGAAACACCAAGAAAGAATCAATCTTACGATGGATGAACTTTAGTAAAAACCCGAATTTTTTACTTTGGGAATTCAGAAAACTGCTCTAGGATTGTTCACAATATAGTCTAAACCGTAAAACAAGAAGGTCAAGATGAGCGCATTAACCACGCATATTCTCGATACCAGCCTCGGCAAACCGGCGGCAGGCGTGCGCATACATCTTCATAAACGGGTTGGAAATCAGTCGCAACATCTATCGACACACATGACGAACGATGATGGCCGTTGTGACTCGCCTATTCTGGCTGGTGAAGCATTCACTATCGGCACCTACGAGCTGGTGTTCGAAATGGGTGCCTACCTGCGCCAAAATCACACGCCCCTGCCTGAGCCCCTGTTTCTGGATCAAATCGTGATCCGATTCGGCATTTCGAATGCGCAGGACCACTACCACGTACCGCTACTCGTATCGCCATTCGGCTACAGTACCTATCGGGGCAGCTAAGCATGAATACCCTACGTTTTCTTCTCGGCCAGGAATTGATCGAACTTGAATCGGTCAGTCCAACCCTAACCGTATTGAACTATCTGCGTGAAGAGAAAAAGAAAATCGGCACCAAGGAAGGCTGCGCCGAAGGCGATTGCGGTGCGTGCACGGTGGTAATCGCCGACGTGGTGGAAGATCGCCTGCGCTACCAGGCCGTGAATGCCTGCATCCTGTTCCTGGCAACGCTGGACGGCAAGCAACTGCTGACGGTCGAAGACCTGAAGTCGTCGCAGAATGAGCTGCACCCCGTGCAGCAATCCATGGTCGATAGCCACGCCTCGCAATGCGGCTTCTGCACGCCGGGTTTCGTGATGTCGGGTTTCGCAGAATACCAGAACCGAATCCATAAACTGGACGATGTACCGGAACGCGCCTCCGATGAGGTCTTAACGACGCACCTGACACAGGTGTTCGCAGGCAATTTGTGCCGCTGCACGGGCTACGGCCCAATTATCGAGGCGGGCAAAACCTGGCTCGCCCAAGCGGATGAATTCGCCAGCAGCGAAATGTCCGCAGCGGAAGCGAATATCATCGAACAACTCAAGACGATTCAACTCAAGGCCAGCAAAAAACTGTCCCGGGCCGATCAAACCTATATTCAACCGGACTCCATCCCGGCCCTGAGCGAAGCAATGGCGCAATCGCCCGATGCTACATTGCTGGCCGGAGGCACCGATATCGGCCTGTGGGTGACCAAACAGCACAAAGCATTGAACACGGTTATTTATCTGGGTGGAATCGAAGCGCTCAAGCAGATCGAGATTGATGACAACACGCTCAGAATCGGCGCGGCAGTCACCTACTCCGAGGCATTGCCCGTTCTGATCCAGCATTTCCCCATGCTGGAGGAGTACCTGTACCGGCACAGCTCCACTCAAATTCGCAACTCAGGCACGATTGTCGGCAATATCGCCAACGGTTCACCCATCGGCGACATGCCACCGGTACTCATCGCCCTGAACGCTCAGATCACGCTCACGAGTGGAGACGGGCAACGCAACCTCCCGCTGGAAGACTATTTCATCGCCTATGGCAAGCAGGATCGGCGTCCCGGTGAATTCATCGAATCAGTTCAGATTCCCCTGAACCAGCCGGGTTGGCTGGGCGTATACAAGATATCCAAGCGATTCGAACAGGATATTTCCAGCGTAAGCGCCGCTTTTTATATCGAGCTGGACGATCGACAACAGGTTCAGTCGGCCCGTTTGTGTTTCGGCGGCATGGCGGCCACGCCCAAGCGGGCCAGCCTCTGCGAGCAGGCGCTGTTGGGCAAGCCTTGGAATGAATCGACTGTTCATGATGCCGCAGCACTGCTGGGACAGGACTTTTCACCGCTCAGTGATTTCCGCGCGTCCAGCGAATACCGCCTCGCCGTGACCATGAATCTACTGAAGAAGTTCTTCATTCAGCATCAGGACTCCACACAGGCCACACAAATTTCTTACACGGGAGGGCTGATCCATGCGTGAACCCATACATGGCATCCCGACAGGCCTGACCAATACGGGCGTAGGCGCTTCGGTCAAACACGATAGCGCCATCAAACACGTCAGTGGCGAGGCTCTGTACACCGATGATCTGCCCGAACCACGCGATCTGCTGCACATCTACATCGCGCAAAGCACACAGGCCCACGCGAGAGTCCTCAAACTCGATCTGGACGCCGTCAAAGCCTTTCCCGGCGTGGTGGCCGTCATCCAGGCGGCCGATGTGCCCGGCAAAAACGACTACGGCGCCGTGATCGATGGCGACCCGATCTTTGCAGACGGCTTGGTCGAATATGTGGGGCAATCCGTGTTTGCCGTCGCCGCGACACATATCGATATTGCCCGTCAGGCGGCCACGCTGGCACAAATCGACTATGAACCACTGCCCGCGCTCATCAACGTGCGAGATGCTCTCGCGGCCGACTCCTATGTGCTGCCGACCAAAACGTTCCGGCGCGGCGAACCTGAAACGCATTTGGCGCAGGCCGAACAACGGCTACAGGGCGAAATCGAGATCGGCGGGCAAGATCACTTCTATCTCGAATCCAATATCGCCATGGCCCTGCCCGGTGAAGACGGCGATCTGAAAATCTTCAGCTCGACCCAGCATCCCACCGAAATCCAGCACTGTTGCGCGCGCGTGCTCGGCGTGCCGGATCACGCCATCAATGTCGAAGTGCGGCGCATGGGCGGCGGCTTTGGCGGCAAGGAATCCCAACCCGCCCTCTTCGCCAGTATTGCCGCATTGGTGACCCACCAGACAAAACGGCCGAGCAAGCTCCGGCTCGATCGGGACGACGACATGACGATGACCGGCAAACGCCATGATTACGTCATCCGCTATGATGTCGGGTTCGATGATCAGGGACGCATTCAGGCCATCGCGTTCGAATCCGCTTCGCGTTGCGGCATGTCAGCCGACCTGTCCGGGTCGATCAACGACCGCACGATGTTCCATCTGGACAATGCCTACTATCTCGAGCACGTCTCGATTATCTCTCATCGCTGCAAAACCCACACCGTCTCCAACACGGCCTTCCGGGGATTCGGTGGACCGCAGGGCATGGTCGCCATCGAGCGCGTTATCGACGAGATCGCCTATCAGGTCGGCAAAGACCCACTGGATGTCCGAAAAATCAATTATTACGGCCCCACGGACGACCCCGCAGGCCGGAACGTCACGCCCTACGACATGACCGTGACCGACAACATCCTGCCGGAGATCACGACCGAACTGGAAGCGGCAGCCGATTACGCGACCCGGCGCAGACAGATCAAACAATTCAACCGGGAAAACACCTATCTGAAGAAAGGCATCGCCCTGACCCCGGTGAAATTCGGCATTTCGTTCACAGCCACGCACCTCAATCAGGCCGGTGCGCTGATGCACATTTACAGTGACGGCAGCATCCAGCTCAACCACGGCGGCACGGAAATGGGCCAGGGTCTGTTCACCAAGGTCGCGCAAATCGTGGCGGAAGAATTTCAGGTGGAAATCGATCGCATCAAAATAACTGCAACCGCAACCGAAAAAGTACCGAACACCTCGCCCACAGCCGCATCCAGCGGTTGTGACCTGAACGGTCAGGCCGCGCGCAATGCGGCCCTTATTCTTAAAGGCCGGTTGGCCGAATTTGCCGCTCAGTACTACAAGACCGATGCATCGGCGGTCAGCTTCACCACCGATGGCGTCAAGGTCGGCGAACAGTTGGTGGCATTCAACACACTGGTACATCAGGCCTATTTCGCCCGCATTTCACTCTCGACAACCGGGTTCTACAGCACACCAAAAATCCACTTCAATGCCGAAACCGGCAAAGGGCATCCCTTCTTCTATTTCGCCTATGGCGCCGCCATATCGGAAGTCACCGTGGATACCTTGACGGGCGAATACAAGGTCGACCGCGTGGACATCGTCCACGACTGCGGCGCCAGCATCAATCCGGCAATCGATACAGGACAGGTCGAGGGTGGATTCATCCAGGGCATGGGCTGGCTGACGACCGAAGAACTGGTGTACGACGAACGCGGCGGCCTGCGCACCCATGCACCGTCAACCTACAAAATTCCCGCCTGCGGCGACCGCCCCAGGGTCATGAACATTCATCTGCGCTGTGACCCGAATCGGGAAGACTCGGTTTACCGCTCCAAGGCCGTGGGCGAACCTCCATTGATGCTCGGCATCAGTGTGTTCAACGCGCTGAATGATGCCGTCGCCAGTCTCGCGGATTATCGGAGACATCCACAGATCGATGCGCCAGCAACCCCGGAACGTGTGCTCATGGCCTGCGAGAAGCTGCGCAAACAGGTGCACTGTCATGCTTGACTGGTCTGCACTCGTCCGATTGAACAACCAGCCAGAATACTTCGTGCTGGTGAGTGTCGGCACGGTCAAAGGCTCCTCCCCACGGGAACAAGGGGCACACATGGCCGTGTTCCCCCAATGCACGCAGGGCACGATCGGGGGCGGCAATCTTGAATTCTTCGCTATCCAGCATGCCCGCGAGTTGCTTAACCAGCAGCCGGATCAGGCGCCGTTCCACGAGCTAAGCCAGCACAGCACACCGCTGACGCCGCGATTCGATCAATGCTGCGGTGGCTTGGTGCAACTGGTGTTCGAAAAAATCCAGCCGATGCAGTGTGCATGGCTCGATCAACTGACAGCGTTCCTTGATCCAGATTGTGACGTGGGCCCCACGTCCTCCGCCGCGCACCATGCGGCCTGGTTGTTTTCCGATCTGACCGAAAAAACCCGCACCCTATTGTTGACGCCGCCGTCGCGCGACCAACTGCAACGCGAGTCCAACCGAACAGCATTGATCGAACCCATTGCACCACGGGCGCTGGATATCGTCATTTTCGGTGCGGGGCATGTGGGACAAGCCCTGATCCAAAATTTTCAGAACCTGGATGCCGAACTGACGATCATCGATAGTCGCGCCGAGCAACTGGCTTTCGACTGCCCGACGCACGTGCGGAAAATCTGCACCGCCGACTGGCAGGAATACGTTCGTCGAGGCACGGACCGGACCTACTTCCTCGTACTCACCCACAGTCACCAGCTTGATTTCGAACTCACCGAAGCCATTTTGCGCCACGGCCGATTCCGTTATTGCGGGCTGATTGGCTCAAAGACCAAGAAAATCCGTTTTAACCGCCAACTCAAAACCCGTGGACTTGCCCCGTCACAAATCGAACGAATCACCTGCCCCATCGGCCTGCCGGAAATTCGGGGTAAATCCCCTGCCGTCATCGCAGTCTCGGTCTGCGCCCAGATCCTGATGCTGCAAAGTGCTGCCGCCGAAAATCAGAGCCACCCCAACGTGAGGACCGTCAAACATGTGTGACAGCAAAGTACATGAGCAAGAAAAGAAACTCATGCGTCAAGCTATTGAATTGTCCCGAGAGAAAATGATTGCCGGTTTCGGTGGCCCGTTCGGTGCCGTGATTACGCGCGATGGCGTGGTCATAGCGACCGGATTCAATCAGGTCACCTCGTCCAACGACCCGACCGCTCATGCCGAAGTGAGTGCCATCCGCGCTGCTTGCCAGATTTTGAATACCTTTGATTTATCGGGCTGTGAAATCTATACGAGTTGCGAACCCTGCCCCATGTGCCTGAGCGCCATATACTGGGCCAGGCTCGACAAGATCCATTATGCCAATTCACGCCAGGATGCGGCCGACATCGGTTTCGACGATGCCTTCCTCTATGAGGAAATTGCCAAGGACATCAATGCCCGTCTTATTCCGACCATTCGACTCCTTGAAGAAGAAGCGATCATTCCCTTCGATGAATGGAGTGCAAAAACGGACAAGATTGCCTATTGATTCAATTCGGCTCAACCGGACCAACTGATCAGGGAGAACCCGACATGCTGCCACTCATCGCCCCCTCTGTCGCACAAGCCAGAATCCCCAGTCCTGCAGTGCACGCAGAAGCAGAAAAACTCTATCGCGCCTGCAGTGAGATCGGGTTTTTCACAGTGAAGAACACCGGCCTGTCCACAGAAGAGTTCGTGGAGATATTCACGCTGGCACACCATTTTTTCGCCCAGCCGCTCGAAGACAAGATGCGCATCGGCATCGAAAACTCATCGCACCACCGCGGTTACGGGAAGGTCGGCGAGGAGCAGTTATCGCCCAATTCCTCGGCGGACTTCAAGGAAACCTTCGATATGTCCCGCGATCTGGATGCAACGCACCCCGGAATGCGTGCCGGTGACCCCTTCTACGGCCCCAACCAGTACCCGCAATTTACGGGGTTTAAGGAAATCGTCGAGCGACATTACCAACGGCTGAGCGAAACGGGGCTGAATCTGCTGGCACTCATCGCGGTATCACTGGATCTGCCGATCGATTACTTCGACCCCTTGTTTGACGATCAGACCAGCGTGCTGCGTATGATTCACTATCCGCCCGTGACGGATGCGGAGCAGATCAGCGCCGGGACACATACGGATTACGGTTGCCTGACCCTGCTGGCACAGGATGCCGTAGGTGGTCTTGAGGTCAAACCCCGAGGGCAGGACTGGACTCGCGTTCCCTACGAACCCGACATGCTGGTGGTGAATATCGGGGATCTCATGCAACGCTGGAGCAACGATGTGTTTCAGTCAACACCACACCGGGTCATCCCGCCACTCGGTGTCGATCGCTATTCGATTCCCTTCTTCCTTGAACCGAATACCAAAACCCGGGTGGAATGCTTCCCCTCGTGCGTCTCGGCAGATACACCCTGTCAATATGAGCCCATATTTTCAGATGACTGGATTACATCCCGATTCAATCAGACCTATGCCTATCGGCAAAAATAGCGGACCACCGATCAATCGCGCTCCAAAAAATTCCCCACGGGCTTTTTCTTCGCCAATTGGGTCAACGTCAGCGTTTTAGCGAAGTCCTGGCTTCTTTGAATATGCCGTTTCATCAAATTGCGGGCCTTTTCAACCTCTCGACCCAGAATGGCTTCAATAATGGCGTGATGTTCCGAATAGGTCCGCTTGATCCGCTCTTCATCCTGAAAGTCCACGCGCCGAATGATACGAATGTGATCATTGACGTCCTGAAGATATTTAACGAGTGTTGAATTCCCACTGCCCAGTGACAAAGTGATATGGAATGACTCGTCCTTGTCTTCCATTTGATCGGCACTGTGCGCTACAACCGCCTGATCGGGCGACCACAAACTCAATAATTGCAGTAACTCACTTTCCGGCATGAAATGGCAGGCGCCCTCGACAGCCGCGGTTTCCAAAGCCGTGCGCACCCCGTAATACTCGGTCAATTCCTCAATATTGATCGGTTTGATGAAACATCCCTGTTTCGGTCGTATGGTCAGGAAACCTTCGTTCTCCAACCGAAGCAGGGCCTCGCGTACCGGTGTGCGGCTCACCATGAACAAATCCGCCAACTCGGATTCTGTCACCCGGCTCCCCGGATAAATCTCGAAACTCAGAATTTTTTCTTTCAGCGCATCGTAAACGTACTTCGTCGCTACGGGCTTTGTCGTGGGTTGATCGCCAATTTGCTTCATGCTGAATTCATCGCTACCAGAAAATATCTTGTCCGAAGTATAGGGAATTTCACGTGTCTCTACGCATTGATCGACGGAGCGGACGCAACTTAAATTATCGCAACAGATGAAGACCACCTGCCTTCACGAACTTCCATCGCCTCAACCCATGCTTCGAGCGCACCAAGACAAGCCAAATGAACATACTTTTTGCACCAAAAATATCCGTTTTTACGTATATCACCATCCTTATCGAACGAACAAAATATAAATAAATCAAATATATTTATTATTTATCATAGATATAAATTAGAACTGCCCATCATGGCACGCTCGGTGCATACATCGTTGCATGCAACAGATCATCTTTACGCTGATGTATCCATAATGTGTCACATGAAGGGAACCCAACGATGCCAACGCACCATCAACCAACACATGCAAATCAAAACAGCCACGCTGTTTCACGCCGGCCATTGACCGTCGCCGCCATGAGCGCCCTCGCCCTGGGCATCGCCTTGGGCACCGCAGCACAGGCCGCCGACTGGAGCGACACTTCCCTCAGCTGGCGTTATGGCACCAAATTCGCCGAACCCTACGAAGGAAACGATATCTCCAAAAATATCCTGAACTTCACCAGCGTCAGCGGCTTTAAATACGGCACGAACTTCTTCAGTATCGATGGGCTGTTCTCCAACAATAAAGACCCCTCCGCACCCGATGCCAAATCCGGGGCGCAGGAAGTC
>DATKTJ010000141.1:0-3015 GCA_035531235.1 Halothiobacillus sp.
GACTAGCGGTCAGGATCACCAGCAGCAGGGGTGCTGCCGCCAAAACCCGGCTTCGACCAATCTTGGCGACCAATTCGACCGTGAACTCGGGTTGCTCGTCATAGGGCAAGGCATCAAAGTGCTTTTCCTTTTGCAGCTTGGCCGGTGAGGTCAGGATGTGCTGCAAGTTGCCGCGCCATGTGGCCGGGTTCATCGCCTCCTTGGGACGATAGCCTTTGACGATGGCGAAGTCGATCACCTGCTCTATCCGGTTGCGTACCCGCTTGGCGGTTTCTGTCTTGGTGTTCCAAATGGGACGGAGGACGGTTTCCACATTCTCAACCCGAATGGATGAGACAGGTGTTTTGCCCATGACAACTTCGGCATAGGTCTTGAGGGTGTTTCGAACCTGCTGGGCGTGCTTGGGATTGGTCCATTCCGATTGCTTAGCCTCGATAAACTCGGCAGTGACTTCGCTGAATGTCCGTTCCAGATTCTTTGATTGTCGATGCTGGTCGGCCTGTTCGCTCTTGTGTTGTTTTGGGCAGATGCCTTGAGCAAGCAGATCACGGAACTCTTCGGCAATGACTCGTGCCCTGCTCAGGCTGATCTTCGGGTACGGACCGATTGCAAGATCCTGGCCTTTGCTTTCCCCGAGGGTGTAGCGAAACACGAACGATTTGGAGATCACGCCGTCGGGGTTTTTCGTAGTGGGGTTGGTGTGGGTGACGTACAGCCAGAGGCCACCGCCGTCATTGAGTTTGCACGAACGCTTGCCTGGCCCAGGCAGAGCTTTGCGCACCCGCACTTCTTTCAGCATTTTGATTGCCATGTCGGTTACCTGGTTGACGGTGAGAAACAAGGCGCCTCATTTCCCAATCATTTCCCATTTATTTCCCAAATTAGCCCCGGATTGGTGTGTTCCAGTCCGGACGAGTGTAGACGAATACAGTATATATAATGTTGAAACTAAAGGGCAATTGTCAATGCAACCGACTGATTTATTTATGTATAATGCATCCCTCTCGCTCCGCCAGAAAATATAATCTAGCCCATGATCTCATGGGCTTTTTTATGCGAAAAATTCAGCATAAAAATACGTATCTGGCCTGCCATAAGAACCACCACACAAACCAAACGCTATCGCCACAATTTTCTAGTCACCTCCAGTACCTCAAATCCAGGGTCCTGCTGGATGCGGTCATCTACGCTGATTTGGGCCCATTCAGTAACCATGACAGATCCCGCGCACGGTCTGGCCGCGCCTATGTGCAGTGGTGCCTGAAATCACCCGAGCTATTCAGGCACGAGCACATTAGCCGACCAATCAGCCCAACATGCCATGACGCCCGACGCGATGTATTCAACCACAGTGACATGAGCGGGCGCTATAAAGGATACCAGCGCCACGCTGGTGCGTTTTCTCCGGTAGAGTATGAGTACGTCAAGCAAACCAGAGGCGATTCATAACACGGTGAATAGTCATCCAAATACCGAGAACATCGGCACCGTCGTCTCGATACGAGGCAGCGTGGTGGATATTCGCTTCGAGCAGCGTTTACCGCCGATTTATTCATTGCTGCACGCAATGGCGGGGGAAGTTGCCATCGAGGTACTGTCCCAGCTCGATACACACCGTGTACGCGGTATTGCGCTGACGCCCACGCAGGGGCTCGCGCGGGGGATGCGGGTGGAAGACACCGGCGGACCGTTACGGGCACCGGTTGGACATGAGATTCTTGGGCGAATGTTTGACGTTTTTGGCAACACCATTGACCGTCAGCCGCCCCCCACGGGTATTCAATGGCGCTCGGTCCATCGCGCGCCGCCGTCCCTGGCACGGCGCTCCACAAAATCGGAACTCTTCGAAACCGGTATCAAGGTGATCGACGTGCTCATGCCGCTGGAGCGCGGCGGCAAAGCTGGCCTGTTTGGCGGGGCGGGCGTGGGCAAGACCGTGTTGCTCACAGAGATGATCCACAACATGATCGGGCACCAGGAGGGCGTCAGCATATTTTGCGGCATCGGCGAACGTTGCCGCGAAGGCGAGGAACTTTACCGCGACATGAAGGAAGCGGGTGTGCTGCCGAACATGGTGATGATGTTCGGCCAGATGAACGAACCGCCGGGCGCCCGTTTCCGCGTCGGTCATGCTGCGTTGACGATGGCCGAATATTTCCGCGACGACGAGCATCGCGACGTGCTGCTGTTGATCGACAATATTTTTCGTTTCATCCAGGCCGGCATGGAAGTGTCCGGTTTGATGGGACAGATGCCGGCGCGCCTAGGGTATCAGCCGACCATGGGCACGGAGCTGTCGCAGCTTGAGGAACGCATCGCCAACACCGATACCGGCGCGATCACCTCGATTCAGGCTGTCTACGTGCCAGCGGACGATTTCACCGATCCGGCAGCAGTGCATACCTTCTCGCATCTCTCCGCATCCATCGTGCTGTCGCGCAAACTGGCGAGCGAGGGTCTTTATCCCGCCATCGATCCGCTGCAATCCAGTTCGAAAATGGCCACGCCCGGCATCGTCGGCAAACGGCATTATGCCCTCGCACAGGAAATCCGGCGCACACTCGCGCAATACTCGGACCTGAAAGACATCATTGCCATGCTCGGCCTGGAACAACTGTCGCCGGAGGATCGCAACGTGGTGGGCCGCGCACGGCGGCTGGAGCGTTTTTTGACCCAGCCGTTTTTTACCACTGAGCAGTTCAGCGGCCTTAAAGGCAAGATCGTCAGCCTCGAAGATGCATTGGATGGCTGCGAGCGCATCCTGCGCGACGAATTCAAGGATTACCCGGAGAGCGCGCTGTACATGATTGGCGCGATCGACGAAGCGAAACAGAAGGCAGCATCCGGCGAACCCGATTCTCAAACGGGAGGAGAACATGCAGCCAGCACGCATGCATCTTAAGATTCTCCTGCCGCACAAGGTTTACGCCGATAAAACCGGGGTGTTGCGCATCGTCGCGGAATCTCGCGCAGGATCGTTCGGGCTCTTGCCGCACCGTCTCGATTGCGTCGCGC
>DATKTJ010000142.1:0-23494 GCA_035531235.1 Halothiobacillus sp.
TTGATTTTGATGGGACAGGCCGTATGCAGGGCCGCAAGAAAGCTTTTGGCGCTGGCTGCGGTCTTGTTGGGCTTGAGGGCGACGTATACCCAACGTGTGGCCCGATCGATGGCGACGAACAGATAGCGTCGACGGGTCTCATCCGCCATCTGCGGCAGATATTTGATATCGATGTGCAGATAGCCCGGTTCGTAGGCCTTGAAGGACTTGGGGGCTTCTTTGAAGTGTCAGTGCTATCGGGTAGCCCCGATCACCGCCATTGCTTCTGGGAATAGGTAGGTAATACACTCAAATCGCTTGGTTTTTGGACAAGGTTTGGAGTATGCATATGTATCACAATATTCTGGTTGCAATCGATGGCAGCCATACCTCGGAACGCGCCCTGAGAGAAGCAATCGACCTCACCAAGGAACTCAAAGGGCAACTGCTGATCGTGCATGCCGTAGAAATCATGTTACTCAATTGGGAGGGTGCTTTCGTCGACCCATCCCTCCTCTGGAATGCCATGATCAAGGATGGGGAAGATGTTTTGCGCAAGGCATGCGCAGCGGCGGAAGCAGCGGATGCGCAGGCTGAAACAAAACTGATCAAAATCGACACCCTAGGGGATCGTATTCCGGATGTCATCGAGCGGGAAGCGCAGAATTGGCACGCCGATTTGATTGTTATCGGCACCCATGGGCGCAGGGGGATCAGTCATATCTTCATGGGCAGTGTTGCGGAGGGAATAGTGCGTGTGGCGACCAAACCGGTATTGTTGATTCGGGGTGAATAATGCGGTGGGGGTTCTACCCCGTTATGGATTGCCCACATAAGATTCTAGTCCCCATGGAGAATCACGCAGAAATTGCTGCAACTCTGCCAGTGGTACTGGTCGGCTCAGGTAAAACCCCTGAGCGATGTCGCAATTTAGTGAAGCCAGCATGTCCAGGGTCTCTTTGTTTTCGATCCCTTCGGCCACCGTTTTTAGCCCCAGATTATGAGCAAGTTCAATGGTGGAGCGCACAATCACCGCATCATCGTCGTTATCGGTCAAACCAAAAACGAAGGATTGATCGATCTTGATTTCATCGACGGGCAGTTTCTTCAGGTAGGCGAGTGAGGAAAACCCAGTTCCGAAGTCGTCGATCGATAGTTTGAGGCCAATTTCGTGTAGTTGACCGAGCACTTTCAATGCTTGTTCCGGCCGCGACATAATGGCGGACTCAGTAATCTCCAGGCTCAGGTTTTTCGCACTGACCTGATGGGTTTCAAGCAATCTGGCAATCGTTTCAGTCAGATTGGGATCGAGCAGGTTGCGTGCAGAGATGTTGACGGCAATATTGAGATCAATGCCGTCTGCGGCCCATCGCTGAAGCAGTATTATGGCTTCTTCCAGTACCCAGAGGGTGAAGGGCAGGATCAATCCGGACTGTTCGATCATGGGAATGAAGTCGGCCGGAGAAATCATGCCCTCATCGGGGTGAGGCCAACGGGACAATGCCTCGACACCCATGATCCGGCCAGTCTTGATATCCACCTGAGGCTGGTAGTAAACCATCAAGGATCTCTCGCTGATCGCTTTACGCAATTGCCCATGGAGACGTAGGCGCTGCATGCTGAAGGGGTCGTCTTCATCACTGTAGATCAGTATGCCGACACCATCGTGTTTTGCCAGACGCATGGCGATATCACTGCGCTGTAGCAGCGTGCTGGTATCCTCGCCATGATCGGGATAAAGCACCAATCCGAATGCCGCCTCGATCTCCAGGGAAAATCCATCGATATCGACAGGCAGTTCAAGCGTTTTCATGATTTTCTGGGCAACGAGCTGTGCGGATTCTTGTGTGGCTCCCGCCAAAAGGATGGCGAATACGCCATCGCTCAAACGAGCCACGGTGTCGGACTCTCGACAGGTCTTGAGCAGGCGACTGGAAATCTCCTGCAATACCCGATCACCATGCTGATAGCCCATGAGATCGTTGATCTCGCTCAGGTGCAGCAAGTCCATACTCAGTACGGCCAGCGATGCAGACTCCCGGCGCGCAATCTTCAAGGCCAGACCAAGTCGATCCTGCAGCAGGGCACGGTTGGGCAGATCGGTGAGCGGATCGTACAGCGCCTTGTGCTCAAGCTCGGTAATATAGTTCTTGCGCTCGCTGATATCCTGCGTGTTTGCAATGAAGACGGGCGGTTGTTCTTCGCTGGAAAGTTGCAGACGCACATCCACAGGGTAGGTAGATCCATCCTTGCGGCGTTGTTCAGCCTCGAATTTGACTTCCTGTTCATCGCCATTGCGTAGCGGCGCCACCAAGGCGTCGAACTGTGTGCGGGTAAACCCGGGCTTGATATCCAGCGGTGTCATCTGTCGCAGCTCTTCCAAGCTATACCCCAAATTCTTCATCCCGCCCACACTGACTTCAATGAATGTCAGAGTATCCATGGCGAACACATAGATCTCATCCCAGGAATTTTTCAGCATCCGCCCCATTCGCAACGTGAGTTTTTCTGCCCGCCTTTTTTCGGTGATGTCATGAAGGAACACGAGTGTTTTCGCTCCCTCGGTGGAACCAATGTCAATCAGCCGCAATTCGGCCAAACGAGGTGTGCCACTATTGAGATCGCCCCAAGGGAAGATTTCAATCTCGGTGGCCTCATCCGGGCCCGTTGACCAACCGAATGGCGAGCCAAGCAATTGTTTGGCGGACTGCCCGAAAAGACGTTCGGCGGCCGGGTTGGCAAATTCGATATGCCGTGCTGCATCCAGGATCAAAATAGCATCCGGGTTGTGGTTCGTAAGCGCATTCACTTGCAGTTCGTGGTAGCTGGCTCTCAATCGATGACGCAGGGTCTCGATGCCGAAAGCAAGATCGCTCGCCATTTCGCTCAGTAATGCAATTTCGGTTTCATCGAAGGCATCTGACTCATGCGCATAGATGGTAAACACACCGAGCATGGCGCCAACCGCTGTCTTGACCGGCAGAGCGATGATTGAGGCATAACCACGTTTCAGCGCCTCCTCACGCCAATGGGTCATGTTCGGGTCCGTCTGAATCGCTCTGCTCACCTGTGGCTTTCCCGAACGAACGGCCGTACCGGTAGGTCCTCGTCCCGATTCGGTATCGGCCCAAGTGATATTGAGTTTTTCCAGATAACCCGCCTCATAACCCGCACTGGCAGCGGGGCGTACGCTTTTGGCTTCGTCGTGCTCGACATAACCGAACCAGGCCAGGCGGTATTCGCCCTGCTCGATGACAGCTCGGCACATGTCCTGCAGAATCTTGTCTTCCTGTGTGGCGTGAATCAGGATCGAGTTGCTGGCGCTTAAGGCCCGCTGAGCGCGCAAGGCTCTCTGCAATGCCATTTCACCCAGCTTGTGCTCAGTGATGTCATCATAAGTACCCAGCATGCCGAAGATTTTACCCTCGGCGTCCTGCAAGGGAACCTTGGACGTACGCAGCCAGATGGTCTGCCCATCTGGTGTGGTTTGCGGTTCTACATAATTGAGCTCCGGCAATCCGGACTCCATAACCCGTTTGTCATCGGCTCGATACAGTTCTGCTTGGTCATGCCAAGACATCTGCTCATCGTCCTTGCCGAGCAAATCCGCTGGCGATGAAAGGCCTGCATCCCGGGCGAAAAGCGTATTGCAGCCAAGATAACGGGAATTCATATCCTTCCAGAACACGCGGATGGGGATGTTTTCTATGATGGAAATCAGTAAATCCCGTGGGGAAGTTTTTTTCATGAGCTCTAATACTTATGAATAGTCAGGTTTATTGTACGCATCGCGCATTATTGCGCAGGTGTGCCATTGGTTGAAAGTTCGGATATTTTTGGGCGCATTGAAATCTTTTTCAGCAGGCGGGTGGTAATCCGGTAATTCCCCCGGAAAGTGACGGTGTGCAGAAGCGGACATCTCGTAATGTGCCCGTAGGTGGACGTCAGGCGGGTTGATGGGAAAGTATGTTTATCGGACGAAGAGGACGATTTATTTCCTACTGGTTAATTGTCCCCTCTTGGCTACGGAATCAACTGGTGGATGCAATACACCGCCTTCCAGATGACAACGTCCGTTCAGACGTTGGCAGAAAGTCCGAAGCGCGGAAACACCCACTGCTTAACAGCATTAAGTGCCAGTAAAAAAAGTAAACTGGCCCCCATCACCATCATCACAAGCTTAAAGGGCAGGGCCGTCATCAGCCACCCCATGCTTGCCAACAGTGCGACCACTATCAAATCCACCGCACTCGCCAAGGCCATATAACGACCAGGTAGTACACGCCATAATGAGCCATCGGTTCGTAACGCATACACCCCAGCCTGATTGGTGTACACCAGAATTAAAAATAATAGTGTTTGCATCTGTGGTGCATTCAAACCGAAATGCTGCCGGGCATAGGTATACAAGGATAACGAAAACACCAATGAAACCATCCCGAGTATGCCTGCAACAATCATCAACCGATCAACCCGCCATTGTTGGGGAAGGCGTGGCGGCTCGACATGATCGCTTGAGATGGACATAGTCACAAAATCATTGGCAAACAGTAACAGCACGATCAGGATTGGGCTGATCACGAAATCATGGAAAAACAGTACGCCAAGCGTCAGAAACACGATGATTTCTATTGTTTTAACGATCTTGTTGAGTGTATAGGTCAGCATTCTTCGGTGGACTTCGCGACCCGTTTTCACGACATCAAGCACTCCGGTGAGTCCGGGGTGGGTCAGTACAATCCCAGCGGCCGCCTTAGCCACATCCGTGGCACTCGATACTGCAATTCCTAGCTCTGCTTGCCGCAAAGCGGGGGCATCGTTAACCCCGTCACCGGTCATCCCTGTAATCTCGTTCTGAGCTTGCAATGCGCAAACCAAACGATATTTGTCTTCGGGTAACACCCGAGCATAGACATCACAATCACTAATCGCGTCAGAATTCGTATTCTTGCTGGCAAGTGCCTTGATCGATTCATGATCACAAATGCGTGTGCCCAGACCAAGACTACGGGCGATAGCCAGCGCCGTTACCGCAGCATCGCCCGTCGCCATGCGTACCCGGATACCCAGATCGCGCAACGAGACAATCAACCCGGCAGCTTCCAGTCGTGGGGGGTCTGACAGGGCAATCAGCCCCAGGAATTCGGGTTTGTCCACATCCCCGGCCGCAACCGCCAACAACCGTGCGCCATCGGCAGCGAGTCGCTCATACGTCGAGTCAAGCCATTCTTGGGGGGTATGGGCACCCGTTTCCACCACGGCATTTGCGGCGCCCTTGATGAACCGCTGTTTGCTGTCATGGGAATGGGCAAATACGGACTCGGAGCGGCGCGTTGAAGGATCGAAAGGTGTAAAACTCTGACGTATCGAGGAAGGAACAACCAATGCCTGCGCCTCGGTATTCGCTCTGAACGCAGTCAATATCGCAAGATCAATTGGATCTTGGGTATTGTCGTCACTGGCCATGGCGGCGGAATAAAGCACCGTCGATGGATTAACGCCCGGCAACGCTTCAATATGGGCAAGCGTGAGGCGATTTTGTGTCAGGGTGCCCGTTTTATCTGAAACAAGCGTCGTCATTGCCGCGGCATCTTCCACTGCGGCGAGGTGTGTCACCAGAACCCCTCGTTTTGATAATGCCTGGGCCGCCAACGCATTGGCCAACGCATAGGTTGCAGGCAATGCCACTGGCACCGATGCCACCAGCAACAAAAGTACGAATGACAGGGTTTGCAGCAGTGGCATACCAGTAAAAACTGCGTACAAGAAAACAACAGAAGACAAGACTGCGTCCAAAACAATCAGGTAGCGAACAATTCTGAAGATTGTTCGTTGCATGTTACTTGGCGCGCTTGCCAGCCGAACCAACTCTACGGTACGTCCATAGGTGGTATTGCTCCCCGTCGCAATTACCCTGCCCGTAGCTTCCCCTCTCTGAACGATGCAACTGGCGTAAGCCGTGTCACCCTCAAGAACAGATATTGGCAGGGATTCGCCGGTCAGCGTGGACGTATCGAGTGAAATCTGACCTTCAAGTAATGCCATATCGGCTGGCAGAATGTCTCCTGCGCGAACATGCACGACATCATTGGGTACAAGCTCAGCGGCGGGCAGAATTTGCCATTTACCATCCCGGTGAACTCTGGCCAATATTTGCAGCTTCTGCCGCAGCAAGGAAAGTGCAGTTTGTGCGCGCTGTTCATTGATGAAGGATAACGTGCCATTGAAAACCAGAAGGAAGCCGATAATCACCGCCTCTGTCCAGTGCATCAGTATCAATTCCAGGATAACAACCGCTTCCAGCATCCAGGGAACCGGTGCCCAATATTTGCGGAAATAGAGCTTGTACGGATTCTCCTTTTGCTCAGGAATCGAGTTTGGACCGAATTGGGCCCGCATGCGTTGAGCTTCTTCCGAAGTCAGTCCGATCAGTGGCTCGGTACGCGTTTCATTCTGCATCATCAAAGGTCTCATTCAGCCGATCGAAAACGGGATGGATTTTCACAACGTCGCCCCTTGGCCAAGACCGTGAGATGGAGAAGTCTAAGACATGCCAGATTTAAAAAGTGCCAATATCTGGCTGTCGCTATGCCACAAATTCTTCATGTAAAACTTCCTCAAATAGATTGGAGAAAATTCCACACCGGATCAAAGCTACTTTTCGGAGGGATTACCAACAGTCCGTGACCCCATTTGTGGGGCTTCTTTGAAGTGTCCATTTCATCGGGGTAGAACCCAATCTATTGCCACAATGAATTTGAGGTATGCTCAAGTTTTAGACTGAATCGTGAGGACATGAAGATGACAACCTGGATCGTAGTGGCCGATACGGCACGTGCACGTTTTTTTCGCGTTGAACAACAGCAAGCACCTGATCGCGCGCTCGTTCAAAAACCCATGCATCCCGAATCATCCGAAGTATTGGTGGAAATTGAGGATTTACTTCATCCGGAGTCACGTTTTTTTGATAGCGAATTGACCAGCGATGCGCCAGGGATGGCCAACGTCGTCGGGATGCGCGGCAAATTTGGCATGGATGGTAAGGTGTCACCCAAAGAGGAGGAGGGGATACGGTTTTCCAAGGATCTGGCTCAGGCACTCAAGGCGCAAAGCCAACAGTTTGACCACCTCTATCTGATTGCCCCGCCGCATTTCCTCGGTTTGCTTCGTCCGGATCTGGACAAGGCAGTTGTATCCAAGATCGTGCTGGAAATTGATAAGGAACTGACTCGGCACAGTGTCGAGGATATTCGAGCGCACCTGCCTGAACATTTGGGCTAGAAGTTGTCGTTGTGTGACCGATATGTTCGAGTTCCCGTGCTTGCAATGCCGTCTTATTGCCAACCATAGCGTCGAATATAAAAGCCTTTCATCGCCTGGGTGAGTGTCATGTAGGCAAGTACAATAACGGGCAGAAAAATGAAGTACAACGCGGGCAGTGGCTGGAAATTGAAATATCCGGCCAGAGGTCCCAGTGGTAAAAAGATACCGAATGCCACAATCAATCCCGTCATGACCATCAGGGGCAGGGCCGCTCGGCTTTGAATGAAAGGAATCTTCGATGTGCGGATCATGTGCACAATCATTGTTTGCGTCAGCAATCCCTCGATGAACCAGCCGGACTGAAACAGGTTCTGGTTCTCCACGCTGTTGGCGTGGAAGAAATACCACATCAAAAAGAACGTAATCACGTCGAAAATCGAACTGATGGGCCCGAAATAGATCATGAATCGTCCGATGTCAGCCGGATTCCATTTCTGGGGATTTTTTATCTGTTCGTCGTCCACGTTGTCGAAAGGAATCATGGTTTGTGAAATGTCGTAAAGCATATTTTGCGTGAGAATCTGTAGGGGCAGCATGGGCAGGAATGGGAGAAATGCACTGGCGATGAGTACGGAGAACACATTGCCGAAGTTGGAGCTGGCGGTCATCTTGATGTACTTCAGCATGTTGGCAAAGGTGCGGCGTCCTTCCTGAACGCCTTGTGCGAGCACCATGAGGTTCTTTTCTAGCAGAATGATGTCGGCCGCTTCCTTGGCAATATCGACGGCCGTATCCACAGAGATCCCGATATCAGCGGCACGCAGTGCTGCGGCATCGTTGATCCCGTCCCCCATGAAACCGACCACATGGCCATTCATCTTGATCGCCCGCACGATGCGCTCTTTATGTGCCGGCGTCAGTCGGGCAAAGATATTGGCATCTTCGACGACTTGAGACAGTTCACGGTCATTCATGCCTTCAAGGTCCGAGCCTGAAACAATCTTTGAGCCGGTCATGGTGAGGCCGACATCCCGACAGATCTTTGCTGTGACGAGTACGTTATCGCCTGTCAACACCTTTACGGATACACCATGTTCTGCAAGTGCGCGCAGTGCAGGCTCCGTACTGTCTTTGGGCGGGTCGAGGAAGGCGATAAAGCCGAGCAGTGTCAGTTCACTTTCGTCGGCAAGTCCGTAGGCGTGGTTCGAAAGGGGTAGCGTCTTCGCTGCGACGGCGACAACACGGAGGCCATCTTCATTGAGATCGCCGGCTAATTGACGAACACGGGCCAGTATTTCTGACGTGAGCGGTTCGCTTTTATCGCCATGATGTACCTGCGTGCAGACGGCAAGCGTTTCATCGACCGCGCCCTTGGTGATCAGGATATGCGTTTCGTTATGCTCGGAAACCACCACCGACATCCGGCGGCGCGTGAAATCAAAAGGAATTTCATCAATTTTCCGATAATTGGTGACAGGGTTGAGTTCACGATGAACCTCCGCATGCTCCAGAACGGCAATATCCAACAGGTTTTTCAGGCCAGTCTGGTAGTAGCTGTTCAAGTAGGCGTGCTCAAGCACCTCGTCCGATTCATTCCCCCATACATCAATGTGGCGGGCCAGGACGATTTTGTCCTGCGTCAATGTGCCGGTTTTGTCGGTACACAGCACATTCATGGCGCCGAAGTTCTGAATGGCATCCAGCCTTTTGACGATTACCTTCTGGCGCGACAGGATCATCGCTCCTTTGGCTAGGGTGGAGGTGACGATCATGGGCAGCATTTCTGGTGTCAATCCCACCGCGACCGACAGTGCGAACAGCAGGGCTTCCATCCAGTTTCCCTTGGTGAAGCCGTTAAGCAAGAGAACGATTGGTGCCATGACAAACATGAAACGAATGAGCAGCCAGCTCACCTTGTTGACGCCGCTCTGGAACGAGGTGGGTGCACGATCGGTGGCCGTCACGCGTTTGGCGAGGGTACCGAAATAGGTTTGGTCGCCGGTCGTGACGACGAGGGCGCGGGCCGAACCAGATATGACATTGGTGCCCATGAAGATGATGTCTTCGAGATCGAGCGGGTTTGTCTTCGATGTATCCGCTTGTACGGCAAATTTTTCGACGGGCAGCGACTCGCCAGTCATCGCCGATTGACTGACGAAGAGATCTTTGGCTGAAATCAATCGGCAGTCTGCTGGGATCATGTCACCCGCCGATAGCAGAATAATATCCCCGGGGACGAGTGCCTTGAGCGGGATTTCCCGTCGGTTACCCGTCTTGAGGTTCGGATTCGTCTCTTGCTCCAGCCCGACGTTGGGCATGGAAACGTCGGATTCATTACGACGAAGCACGGTCGCCGTGTTACTCACCATGGCTTTGAGCGAGTCGGCTGCCTTGTTGGCTTTCAGCTCCTGCCAGAATCGAAGAAGGGTTGAGAACACCACCATGAAGCCGATGATCGTACCGCCAACGAAATCGCCTGTGAGAACCGAAATTCCCGCAAGGATCGACAGAAGGATATTGAACGGGTTGCGATAGGCGAGCCAAAGATGAGTCCACCAGGGCAGGGGTTTTTCATGGCCTACTTCGTTGGCGCCGACCTGCGTGCGAATCTCGTCGGCCTGTGTGTCGGTCAGACCTTCGATCTGCGTATTCAGTGATTGAAACAGCGTTTCTGGCGCCGCTTTGGCCGCCTCAATGAGTTTTTGCCCCAGACCCGGCGGTACTGCCCGACTCATGTCGGTTCGAGAGAACGATTCAAACAGCATCATCCGCCGGAAATGCCTGCTGATATGTCTTGCATTCAGGAAGCTGACAAACAGTTCTTTTAACCAGTGCAGGGTCATGGCGAAGCGCTCGATGGGCGTAGAGAGGGGGCGAAAATTGCTCCATGTGCGCAGTAATATGCCATGAAAGAGCTTTGTTTTATGACGGCGCCGGGCGGGAAAGTAATTGTTATTTCATCCGCTGACTTCCTCAAAATCAGAACACGGTGTACTGACGAATCCTCGGCGGCCAGTGGTTAACAAAACTCATCATGGCAGTCACACCGTGTTTACTCGCTTCTGGTTTCATAGACGCACCAGTACATGATTGCGAGTGTCTGGCTTCCCGTGGTGAGTGACCTTTGTGCGGTTTTTACCGGCCGCACGATTTTAACTGTTACGAAGAATATTTTGTTGCTGGTCCGTTCACGGATCTGTAATCGCTGGAGGTGATGAATTGGTCTCTTTCATCGGCAGTGTGGGGCAGCATATGGCCAAGATTGGTCGTAATGAATGGGGCCAAGTTATTTAGCTCACTAGCGCTTGTTCCGCTCCCCATATCCTGCGGCCAAAGCAAGCAGAATGTCATATGCTGGACTCTTGGCAAGAAAAGTCATCTTGGGAATAGGACGGGTGGCAAATGTAGTGCCACGATCAATCGAATGTAGAGCGAGTTGCAGGGCATAAGCACCCATTTCAGGAGCGGTCCAGATAATATCCGAGCAAATCCAGCCACCACCAGCGAGACGATCAGCGAACCCAACATATCGAATGGGAAATGAACACCGACATAAACCCTAGCCCAAGCGATGGCTAATCCCGCGAGCACGAGCACAGCCCCCCAGCGTCGTAGGTGCCCCAGGATCAACAGAGCGAATCCCAGACTCCACAAAAAAGTTGCATGATCACTGGGGAATGAGTTATCCGGCAAATGTGGCAGATATTGATGTCCCAACCCAATCATGAAGGGCCTAGGGTGGAAATAGATCGCACCCAACAGCTGATTAACCCCAAGACCAATCAACATCACCACGGTGGCAGTGAGCAGACTTCCCCGCGCGTTCGTAGATGTACGAACCCATAGTGTGATGAAGAGCAGCACCGCGAGTGGCACCAACCAGTTGGCCAAGAATAGGGCCGTTGTAAGAACGGGAACGGGCGGATGAGCACTGGCGTTAATAACAAGAAAAAGAAGGTCGTTGATGCGTTCCATAGGTCTCTAAAAAATGCCGTGACGGTCTATAGCTCAGATATTAACAGAAGTTAATTTGGTTCATCTCGACGATGTTCTCGGGGTTCTACCCCGATATCAAGGACGCTTCACTAGTGAACTAGCAGACCGGTTAATCCGCCCCATACACCCAGTCCAGCGGTAAGCATAATGGTCAACGCCACGACCAATGCATAGGCGCCTCTAAGCTGGCTACCGCGAGGCAGCGCACGTCGCGCCAAGAAGTAAAGAAAGCCAAGTACCACTGGCAGCAACAGAGCGTTCATGACCTCCACACCAACGCTGAGGTTGATCAGATTAACCCCGGAGCTCACCAGCAGGCCGCTTGCCACCAGTACCGCCACGAATACCAGATAGAACCAAGGTGCCTCGCGGGGATGATGTTCCAGCGAGTGTTTGTAACCAGTGACTTCACCCAACCCCCAGGCGGCCGTGAGCGACACCACAATAGCGGCCACCAGCGATGCGCCCAGCATGCCCATGGCGAACATTAGGCGGCCATTTTCCACCCCCATGTATGGGGTCAGTGCTTGCGAAATCTGCTGTACCGTGTCGAGTTTTGAGGCCCCGCCGTTGCGCCCGAACGTGGCAGCCACGGCGATGAGAATAGCCGCCATGATGGCCTGAGCAACTACGGCGCCAATGGCCGTGTCCCACCGTGCGGCTGTGAGATGATGCGGTTTCAGACCTTTATCCACCACCGCTGACTGTTGATAGAAAATCATCCATGGCATGATCACGGCACCAATGTTGGCCGCCACCAGATAGAGGTAGCCGTGATCGGTCAGCGGCATACTGGCAAGTCCGTGGATCACAGCCGCTGGATCCGGGTGAGACACCAAAGCAACGTAGACAAAGGCCAGTTCAAACAGACCAATGGCCACCGCAACGCGCTCCACTGAGCGGTATGACCCGGAAATCACCACCGTAAGCAAGAATCCCAGCGTAGCGAATACACTGACCCAGATGGGTATGCCGTAGAGCGCGCCGACGCCGGCGATGCCGCTCATTTCGGTAATCAGCGCACCAAGGCAGGACACCAGCAATGTGGACACCGACAACCAGGCCCAGCCCTGGCCGAAGTGTTGTTTTATAAGTTCTCCATGGCCGCGGCCGGTGAGTAGGCCCAGGCGCAAAGTGAGTTCCTGCACCAGATACAGAATCGGGATCAACAATAATTGCAGGGCCAACAGCTTGTATCCCCATTGGGCACCACTCTGTGCTGCGGTAATTACGCTACCTGCATCCGTATCAGCCAGCATCACAACGAGGCCGGGTCCGGCCACAGCAAAGAAAGTGGCCAAGCGGGCGCGTAACGGCGTGACAATTGTTTTTATCATGTCAAAACTCACTAGGGTTGCACTGATCGGTTGAATCCGCAGGCCAGAGCGGCCACTTAAGGAAGATCGTCGAGCGGCTGGTGAAGGTCTATTCCCGGACGGAAATTGGAGTGTAATTTTGGGGAACCCCCAGACGATTCTTTAGCGACGCTCCATCGTTGGGTAGAATGTGTATGTCCATCGCTCAGAGAGAGCTCGGCCATCTTTACTCAGATAGGCCGTCATATCTACCGGGGACTGACCCGCCGCAAGATTGAATTCCACGCGCCAGCCGCCATCCGGCAGGCAATTGGTGTGTTTTTCGACCACGGTGGCACCATTGGCGGTGATGACAGGGATGACATCGTGATCCAAGGAGGCGCCGGCAATATCGCCCTTACACAGATAGCCCTTGACGGGATTGAAATCAATAACAAACCGGTCGGCTCTCTGGCCGAAAAATACATCGCCCCGGGCGATTCGGGTTGATTTCACAACTGCCAAATGCCCATCTTTCGCGGATCCTTCGGCGGGGATCTCATTCGACCAGGTGATACGGTAGTGGTAGCTCAGGCTGTCACCGGCCTTAACCGCTTTCTCCGGCGTCCAGAACGCCACGATGTTATCCGCAGATTCATTCCCTGTGGGGATTTGGATCGATGCGACTCGTCCTCGACCCCAGTCACCCTCGGGTTCTACCCATGCATTGGAGCGCCGGTCATACATCGCCCCGACATCCTGATAATGCGACCAGTTCCGATCCCGCTGCATCAACCCGAAGCCTTTCGGGTTATCCAGCATGAAGGCGTTATCTGCCAACAAACCCGGATTAGACAGCGGGCACCATAACCATTGCCCATTGTTCGTCTTAATGGATAGTCCATCCGTATCGTGAACCTCTGGCCGATAGTCACCCGCGTCAGACTTGCTGATTTCTCCATGCCAAAACATCGAAGTTAGTGGAGCGATCCCAATACGCTTAATGTCCTGCCGAGCGTGCAGCAGGCAATCCACCTGCATTGTGGTGGCAGGATGGTTCTTCTGCCCCGCCTGCACAATGAAACGAAACACGCCCGTGATGCTGGGGCCATCCAGCAAGGCGTAAATTGTTATCGTCTTGTCTCCGGGCCTGGGTTCCTTAATGTAGTAATCACGGAACACGGGGAATTCTTCAGCACCCGTGACGGTATCAATCGCGATACCGCGCGCTGATTGCCCGTACCAACCGTTCAGCCCGTGGGCCCGAAAGTAACTAGCGCCCTGGAATACGGCAAACTCGGTACCTGGGTCTTTGCTGTTGGTCAGAAGCTTTATTCCGGAAAAACCTGTCTTTTCCGGAATCGCTACGCTACTTTTCATTTTCTTTGGCCAGTCAAAAAAGCCTGAGCGGTACGGGACCGAATATTGGCTGCCGTCCCGACTGATAATGTTCACACCAATGGCATCAATATTAAACCCACCAAGCTGAAACAACTGAACACCATAGCCGTTGTCACCCTGGAAAAAGGTGAGGTTTATCTTGAAGCGAATACCACTCAGATCGTCGTAGCTTAGATTCCTGAGCGATGGGTAAGAAGTAGGGGGTTGATAGGCGGACTGAGCCATGGCCACCGACTGGTGATCCAACTGTCTCAGAAATGGATCCGTATCCTGTGGATCGGATACGCTCGATGCCCAAAGTAACGAGATCAAGACCGAGGACAAAAGCACAGATAAAAAAGCAGGACGAAGAAAGCGACAAACCATGAAACAAACCTCGATAATTGACACACCGATGTCTCCTGATATTCGTTTTACCGGCCTGCACAGCCTTAAGGAAGGTCTGATCAATCGTCCATAATTCAACATTTAGCCACAACCTGAGTCGGCTGATATTGGAATCTGGAGGAAAACAGTGGATTCCTCAATTTTTACCCGGTTTCTTTCACCCTTTCGAGCCACTTACGGCTTTTGCCAGGATTCAGGACGCTATCATCCCTAGGCGGCGTTCATGATTTCTGGCGCGAAACAGGTTGCTGATCCCGGCCAACAAGGTGAATCAGGCCTTTTTCTTGGCCAGTCCCCGGTAACGCACCTTGCTATAGCCAAAGCGGATTTTGAGACACGGAATATGTGTTCGACTTTGGCACACCGACTGGCAATGTGATGATTTATTTGAAGCTCAGACAAGTCAGTGAAGAGGTTAATCGCATGCGGGTGGAACGTCTGGGGTATTGTGGGCTCATTCAGTATTACTAAAGTTGCCCATATGAATACTCCCGATTGAAAGGTTGGGGGGCGTTCTACACAGGCTGTGCGGATTGGATGCGACAGCCTTGCGCAGCATGCCTGAATCGACCCTAGAGGGAATGTCATGAGCAACACTGCCAACCAGCACCGTATTCCCCTGGCGGAGCTGGAACAACGGCTTAATTGCAGCAGTGCCGGATTGGGCAGCGCCGATGCAGCTCGGCGACTGTCCGAATTCGGTGGAAACGAGCTTCATGTTCGCAAAGATACGCCCGAGATCATCAAGTTTTTTCGCCAGCTCACCAATTTTTTCGCGCTCCTGCTCATCGTCGGTTCCGCGCTGGCTTTCCTCGCCGACTATCTGCAACCGGGTGAAGGCAATTTTTATATCGGCGTGGCATTGCTGCTAGTGGTGATGCTCAATGCTCTGTTCTCCTATGTACAGGAGCATGAAACCGACCGCATCATGGACAGTTTCCGCAATATGCTGCCACCGATGATCTCCGTGTTGCGGGATGGACAAGTATCGCGTATCGAAGCCCGGCTATTGGTACCCGGCGATGTAATCTTGCTGGAAGAAGGTGACCGCATTCCGGCGGATGGGCGTCTAATCGAAGTCAACCAACTCAAGGTCGACCACTCCTCGCTTACTGGCGAGAGCGAACCGCAGTTGCGCACTCTGGCCTGTACTCACGACAAGCTGCTGGAAAGCCGCAACATGGTGTTTTCCGGCACTCTTGTGCAAAGCGGCAATGGCAAGGCGCTGGTTTATGGCACCGGCATGAACACACAAATTGGACAGATCGTCCAGCTCACCAAGGAAACCGTTACGGTTGAAACACCGATACGCAAAGAGCTACGGTATTTTATCCGGGTCATCTCCAGCATAGCCATCACGCTGGGGGTGTTGTTTTTCATACTCAGCGTATTCCTCGGCAAGCCACTCATCGGTAGCTTGATTTTTGCGATCGGCATCATCGTCGCCAATGTGCCGGAAGGCCTGTTACCCACCGTAACCCTTGCCCTGACGATGGCCTCAAAGCGCATGGCCAAGAAAAATGCACTGATCAGAAACCTGGAAGCAGTCGAGACGCTGGGCTCGACCACGGTAATTTGCACCGACAAGACCGGGACGATCACCCAGAACCGGATGAAGGTGACCACTCTTGTACTCGGCGAACACGAATGGTCCGCTTACCAGAACGGCTTGGCGCAGGCTGAAGGGTTTAACGAGGCCTGGGCGGCGATTGTCCTGTGCAATAACGCGCGCCTGAATAATCATGGTTACTTGGGCGACCCGACCGAGGGCGCGATGCTGGTCTTCGCCCAGCAGATGAAACCGCTGGTGAATTTTACAACCCGTTTTCCCCGCATCCACGAAAGCCCGTTCGATTCCACCACCAAGCGCATGATCACCACGCACCGTGGCGAGAATGGTCAACCCAACCTTGCTTACATGAAGGGTGCGCCGGAAATCGTATTCGGAAAATGTACCCACACCCTGCGCCAGGGGGTGATCGTCGAGTTCGATTCGGCAGCTCGGCAACAGGCATTTGAGCTTTACGAAGTCCTGGCCGCGCGCGGCGAACGGGTACTCGCCCTGGCATTCAAAACCACCGAGGCGTCTGAATCCGACGAGCAGAGCTTCATTTACCTGGGGTTGTTAGGCATGCTCGATCCGCCACGTCCAGAAATTCCGGACGCGATCGACAAGTGCCATAGCGCCGGCATTCGGGTGTTCATGATCACCGGCGATTACCACACGACCGCCGAATCCATCGCCAGACAGGTCGGGCTTTATACCGGGGATGGACAGGTGATCGTCGGTGACAAATTACTGGAAATGAACGAGGAAGAGTTATCCCGCCTGCTGGATAGCCGCGAACTGGTTTTCGCCCGTACCTCCCCGATGCAGAAACTGCAGATCGTTCAGGCATTACAGCGAAAAGGCGAGATCGTCACGGTCACCGGTGATGGCGTCAACGATGCGCCGGCATTGAAGAATGCCGACATGGGCGTGGCCATGGGCGTATCGGGCACAGAGGTTGCCAAGGAGGCAGCGGACATGGTGCTGATGGACGATAATTTCGCCACCATCGTCAGCGCCATTGAAGAAGGGCGCACCATTTTTTCCAACATCAAAAAATTCATTGCCTACATTCTGACCAGCAATGTTCCGGAAATCCTGCCCTTCATCGCTTTTGTGACCATCGGCGCACCGCTGGCACTCACCGTGGTGTTGATTCTGACGATCGACCTGGGCACCGATTTGCTGCCCGCGCTGGGGCTGGGACGCGAGCGGCCGGAGAATGACGTGATGAAACAGCCGCCGCGCAAGCGCGAGGAAAGGCTGCTCACCTGGACGCTGCTGGGCACGAGTTACGGCATCATCGGCATGCTGGAAGCGGCCGCCGGATTCTTCGCTTTCTTTGTCGTGTTGCATCATGGCGGCTGGACATGGGGGAGTGAATTACCCGAGTCAGGCCAACTCTACAAAACAGCCGTTACCTCGTTTTTGGCAGCCGTGGTTATCTGCCAGGTGGCCAATGTGTTGATCTGCCGCACCCAAAGGCAAAGCCTCCTGTCTGTAGGTGTTTTTTCGAACAAGCTGATCTGGGCTGGAATTTTTGCAGAGCTTGGTTTGGTCGCAGCAATCTCTTATGTTCCGTTCCTGCAGCCATTTTTCGGAACTGCGCCGATAGGCTGGTTTGAGGTGTCGCTTGCGCTGCCTTTTGCCGCGGCTATTTTGCTGGGAGATGAATTCCGGCGCTGGATGATCCGCCGGGAGAATGGCTTTGTGAAACGTTGGCTCACTTGGTAGCTGGCAGGAACTACCCCGTTGCGAACAAAACCATACAGAATGGCAACCCCGTGAGATGGGTTTGCCAGCGCGGTAATTGTCATCATCTGGCTGATATTGACAGCATTCTTTTTCGTGCCAGAAACCATGAACGACGTCAGGGGATGATTGCATCTTGAATCCGGGTACAGGTATTAACTTCAGCCGACACAGGTGGTGGCAAAATGTCGAAGGTTATGGGCGATTGATCAGATCCTCCTTCAGGAAAGTAAGTAATTATCACAATGACATTATGAAAAACCACAAACTATTTTTTTCCTTTTTGCTCGTTTTTTTGGGTGCACTAAACCCAGTGTCCGCTAGTGCAACGGCCTATGGCGGCACAGTAATCGATGCATCAACAAAAAAGCCGATCGAAGGCGCCTTCGTCACGCTTGGTAACACCGTTGTGCGCTCTGACTCCAATGGCAAATTTCAGATAGACGGGAGCGGTGATCGGCTAGGCATTAGAGCCTATGGTCATTCGCGACTGGAGGTGGCGGCAAGCATATTGACCAATGGCACCCCGATTTTGCTGGATTCTTTCATACCCAAGGCCATCTACCTTTCATTCTTTGGAATCGGGAACAAACAATTGCGTGAATCTGCCCTGAGCCTAATCAGGGACACTGAGCTAAACGCCATGGTGATCGACATAAAAGGGGATCGAGGCAAGATCGCCTTCAAGAGTGCCATTCCCCTTGCGGCAGAGGTCGGCGCGCAGGAAATAATTACCATAAAGGATATCAATTCACTGGTCAGAAATTTACATGCAAAAGGAATTTATACCATAGCAAGAATCGTCGTTTTTAAAGATGACGCCCTTGCCTTGGAAAGGCCCGATCTAGCAGTCAAAACCGCGGGAGGGGCAATCTGGAAAGACCGGGAGGGGCTGGCCTGGACTAATCCTTTCAGCAAAACGGTATGGGACTACAATATCGATTTAGCTGTTGAGGCGGCTCGAGCCGGCTTTGATGAAATCCAGTTTGACTACGTCCGTTTTCCCGACACGACCGGACTGGTCTATCCTGTGCCAAACACGGAAAAGAACCGGGTTGATGCTATTTCTGGATTTTTTTCCGAAGCGAGAAAAAAGCTTATCCCTTACAATGTTTTCCTTTCAGCGGACATCTTCGGATATGTGCTCTGGAATACCAATGACACTTATATTGGCCAGAAACTGGAAAACCTTGCCGCAGATCTGGACTATATTTCGCCCATGCTCTACCCATCCGGATTCAAGTTCGGCCTTCCAGGCTACTCGAACCCGGTACACAATCCGGGCCAGATCGTGTATCTGTCCCTTGAGAAAGCGATAAAGCGCACTGGGCTGTCCGCAATACGCTTTCGGCCATGGCTTCAAGCTTTCCGGGACTATGCCTTCGACAGAACTCCATTCCAGGAGGAGGCAATCCGGGCGCAAATTGATGCTGCCGGTAATTTCGGCAGCGACGGGTGGATGCTGTGGAATCCGCGCAACATTTATACGAAGAATGGTCTGAGGGCCAAGCGTTAATCCGCTGCTTTCAGCTGTCGTTTGTTCGGAGAGAGGGTAATGTGAAAAAACTTGTCCAAGTACATGGGCTAATACTCCTCATCCTTCTGGGTTCGGACGTATTTGCCCATGGCTTTGACAAACCAGATCCCTTAGCTCCGATTGCCGAGTTTACCCAAAGCGAAATCCAAGCAGGGCGAGTACCTGGAGCAGTCGTGCTAGTTGGAAACAGCAAAGTAATTCTTTACAGAAAGGCTTTCGGCCAGCGGGCGCTGGAACCTGCACCACTCCCCATGAATGTAGACACACGCTTTGATCTCGCATCACTGACCAAGGTAGTTGCAACAACGACCGCCATCATGCAATTAGTCGAGCAGAAGAAGATCCGCCTCGATGCCCCGGTGGTCAAATACTGGCCGCAGTTTGCCAAAAACCAAAAAAAAGCCATTACTATTCGGCAGTTGCTTACACACTATTCCGGGCTACGTGCCGACTTAGATTTAAGCCCTAAGTGGTCAGGCTACCGTACAGCCCTCAGGCTTATCGTTGCGGAAAAACCTATTTCGGCACCAGGCGTGAACTACCTCTACAGCGACATCAACTTCGAGATATTGGGGGAGTTGGTTAGACGGGTTTCTGGTGAGCCATTGGATGTTTATTGCGCCAAACATATATTTCGGCCGCTGGGGATGAAAAATACTGGTTTCAATCCCATACCTTCGCACCGACATGACATCGCGCCCACCGAATATCTAAATGGAAAGCTCCGCTGGGGCGAGGTGCACGACCCGACGGCCTACGACATGCGTGGAGTTGCCGGGCACGCGGGGCTATTTTCCACGGCGGACGATCTCGCCATCTTCGCCAAAATGCTACTTAATGGTGGACGCGAACACGGCGTTCGAATTCTGAGCCGCCACTCCGTGGAAGAAATGACCATACCCCAGTCTCCACCTGGCAAGGCAAGGTTGCGGGGGCTCGGCTGGAATTTAGCATCGCCATTCGCCCCCAATCGCGACCAGCTTCTGCCGGTTGGTTCCTACGGGCACCGCGGATTTACCGGTACGCTGCTATGGATTGATCCTGTTAGCAAGATTTATGTCATCGTTTTGAGCAATCGCGTCCACCCCTATGGAAAAGGTAACGCCGGCCCCTTGCGCAAAGGAATATTGGCGATAGTTGCAGACGCACAGAAACCAGAATCGGACGAACAGATTCTCGCTGCTCGACCTGCGTTAGCCTCCTACTACAAACTTGCAACTGTGCATCCGGAAATCCGTTCCGCCGCGAAAGTTGCCACAGGAATTGATGTCCTGGAAGCGGAAGACTTTGCGCCATTGAAGGGCTTACGTATTGGGGTCATCACCAACCAAACCGGTATCGACGCAGCCGGGAATCGAACTGTGGATATGTTATACAGGGCACCCGGAGTTAAGCTTGCCGCGATCTTCAGCCCGGAACATGGCATCAGTGGCAACATGGACGGAAAAGTAGCCTCCGGCATGGACGCAAGCACGGGATTACCTGTTTACAGCTTGTACGGTAATATCAGGCGTCCGACAGACGATATGCTGAAGCAACTCGATGCCCTTGTATTCGATATTCAGGACGTGGGTGCGCGCTTCTATACCTACGACACGACCTTGGCTTACGCCATGGAGGCGGCCGCACGTAAGGGCATCGATTTTTACGTTCTTGACCGCCCTGACCCCATCAGCGCAGATGTTGTACAAGGTCCAATGTTGGATGCGGATATGACATCTTTCACCGCTTTCTACCCTCTCCCGGTGAGGCATGGCATGACCATCGGCGAACTGGCCGGGCTGTTCAATATCCAAGCCGGCATCAATGTGAAGCTGCATGTCATCAAAATGCGCGGCTATCGGCGCAATGATTGGTTTGATGACACCGGCTTGAAGTGGATCAGTCCATCCCCGAATCTTAGGAGTCTTACCGAAGCCACCCTTTATCCAGGCATAGGCCTTGTGGAGGGCGCAAATGTAAGCGTCGGGCGCGGGACGGATACCCCCTTCGAGCTGATTGGTGCGCCATGGATAAATGGCAAAGGGCTCGCAAATTACCTGAACCGGCGCAACATCGCTGGCGTATTTTTCATACCCTCGGATTTCACGCCTAATGCAAATCGCTACCAGGATCAGTTGTGCCACGGCATTCGCATCATTGTGACTGATCGCCATGCGCTTGACTCCCCGTTACTGGGCATAGAGGTGGCGAGCGCCCTTTATCGACTCTACCCGGCAGAGTTTCATACCCAGAAAATCTTGGGAATGGTGGGAGCACATTGGGTATTACAAGCCATTGCAGACGGGATGGATCCGAAGATGATCTTGTCACAAGAACAGGATCAGATCGAAAAATTCAATGCTCTAAGAAACAAGTACTTGCTTTACTAGTGCACCCCTCGGGGTTCTACCCAGATATTACGGACACTTCAAAGAAACCTTGAACTCCCCACTGACTTGAAACGGATTTAAAAAGATTACCCAGAAACTCCCACCGACGGTGGAGTTCCCAGGATTTAGTGGACACTTTAACTCTAATGGCCACCGAGCCGGAGGTGAAAAGTGCCCAAAAAGAAGGAATCCAGCGAAGTTCGGCGCAAGTACGAATACATCAAAGCGAACCAGGGTGATCACAACGTTCGGATGATGTGCCGCCTGCTTGATGTGGCACCAAGTGGCTATTACGCATGGCTGAAAAACCCACTTTCAGACCGCGCCAAGGAAGATGCCCGCCTTCTGCGCTTGATTCGCGCATCGTTCAAGGCCAGTCAGGGGGTGTACGGTGCGCCTCGCGTTTTCCTTGACCTGAGAGAGGCGGGAGAAACATGTAGCAAGCATCGCGTCGTCAGGCTCATGCGCGAGAACGGTATACGGGCCAGAGCGGGATATCGCACCCGTCGATATGTTGACGGGAAACCTGCTGTGCTCATTCCAAACTTGGTAAATAGGAATTTCGATGTATCGCAGCCTGATCGCATTTGGGTGACCGATATCACCTATGTCCGCACCTGGGAGGGCTGGCTTTATGTTGCGGTCGTGCTGGATCTTTTCTCCAGAAAGGTCATCGGTTGGGCTGCTCGGCAAACCATTCATCGAGAACTTGTCCTCGACGCGATTCTGATGGCAGTCCGTCAACGAAAACCCTTTGGGACCATCGTGCATTCGGATCAGGGTTCGCAGTACGGCAGTGACGATTGGCGAAGGTTTTGCAAATCGAACAAGCTTGAACCCAGCATGAGCCGCCGTGGCAACTGCTGGGACAACGCCGTTGCTGAATCCTTCTTCAGTAGCCTGAAGAAGGAACGCATCAAGAAAAAGATCTACAAAAATCGTCAGCTCGCAACCGAAGACATCTCAGATTACATCGAGTCGTTCTACAATCGAACGCGTCGACATCAGCATCTGGGCGGAGTCAGTCCAGATGAATTTGAAGAGGCTGCAAAGCGATCAAAAACAGGTGTCCACTAAACCTTGGGAACTCCATATTCGGAATCTAGTGTGTTGAATCCACACCGAAAAGCGGGCGGTGGGTTTACTAAGTTTTCGGCAGCTTTTTAATCCGTTTCCGGTCAGGGGGAATACGCGAACTTCAGAAGGAACCCCGCCAACTGATCCTTTCAACCCGATGGCGCGAAAGGCCAGTTTCCAACAAGGACTATCTTTCCTGAATCAGGCTCGTTTAACAGCAAAAAAGTGCTCGAACCAACCTCAGATTGCAAATGGCCACTTTAAGTATCTAGTGCCCGCTACCTCATCTTTGACGGAAGCCTGATTCTTTCTCCAGCCACCATGAACTGTCCATATCCAAGATGATGAATGGTTTTCGGTATTTTCACTTCCGGGTCGATCCAGGCCTTGATGATTTCCACGACGAACAAGGCATACTTGGCGACCATCTGCTTGTCGGTGACACGGCACTCAAGGTTTGCGTAGCACTCATCGACCATAGGCACTGCGATCTGAGATGCCTCGGTGGGTGTGAGATGAAACATCTCGAACTTATTTATATCTGCCCCGGTGGTATTGCCGCAACCGACGACTTTTTCAGCGATATCCACCGTCGGAATGTTGATGACACATTCATTGGTCGTATTTAAAAGATCGAAGGAATAGTTTCGCTCACTGATGATGCACCCCACTAGCGGGGGGTCAAACTCCATCATCGTATGCCAGGACATCGTCATGATATTTGGATGACCATCGCGGGTGGTGGCGACGTTACCCCGAATTTGAGTAGCACTGGCATTTAGAGTCCAATCCCATGAAGTAAGGAGATTGGACGTGAAGAAGCGATACAGCGAAGAGCAGATCATTGGTTTTCTGAAGGAGGCGGAGGCTGGTGTCCCGGTCAAGG
>DATKTJ010000143.1:0-17642 GCA_035531235.1 Halothiobacillus sp.
ATCAGACTGCCCGCGCCACCCGCTTCAACACGCTGCGCCGACTGAACGGCGGCAATGGCCATGACTTTTAGCTCAATCGAGGCCGAAGCGAGCCTTTGTACGGTTTCGTACAGGTAGGATTCCAGCAGCGATTGCAAACGGTTCTGATCATCGGGCAAGAGGTGGTCAATCTTGGTGGCACAGACGGCGACACGTCGGATACGTCGCCGGAACAGCTGGCCCAGCCAGTGGCCGCTCTGGTAGCGAAATGGCTCCAGGACCCCTTCCAGGGCGGCCCGCATATCCTTCAATGCAGAAGGGCCTGCCGACATGGCGCCTAATAGATCGATCAGGATGACCTGGGCGTCAAGGGCACGAAAATGTCGATCGAAGAAGGGTCTGGCTTGATCGTCGCGATAGCGATCGAAATTATCCCGACAGACCGCCCCCCATGATCCCGGGGGGAAATCGACCGCTGATCCTCCCTCTACGGCAGCAAGCGCAAACAGTGGAACGAACGGGTATTCAGCCGGGTCGAAATCCCGACCACTGAGCAGAAATCGCCCCGGCAGGTTTTGACTCAGCTGGTAGGGCGCAATGCGACACTCCGCGAGGAAATCCGCCCAACGCCCCTGCAGTACGGCAAGCTGAGCTGCATCGACAGAAGTTAAGGGATCGATTGCAGCCAACTCGGCGATGAGGGATGCACCCACGGCATTTCGTGGTTCCTGCGCGGCCCACGCCCACAATGATCGACAGAACTGGCGATAATCCCATTCCAACAACATCAGATCGAGCAACCATTCGCCCGGATAATCGAACAGCTCGATGATGCGTTTACGGGGTTTCAATGAATACCAGGAACGATCAACACTGATTTCGATCCGGGCGATCGACCAGTCCGTCGTCGAAGCAGGCCATCGGGCGGGTTGATTGGTCAGTGCATGCAACCCGGCATCGTAATCAAAGGAATGTTCGCCACCGCGAAGCCAATGACCGTGTACCAGTAATCCCAGATTCGCATGACTCGACAGCGAGCCGCGCCTGATGTTTTCCAGATGGTTGATCAGGCTGGTGATCAAGGTGGATTTGCCTGCCTGAGACAGGCCCGTAATACCGATCCGGGTCACCGGTACCGAGCGCGCGCGAAAGGAATCAGACAAATCGAACCCGCCTTAACGCTAATGAACTAGACGCGCAATCTTACCCCGCGAAAGCCTGAACCCCAAGGACTCGCCCGCTAAGGGTCAACGATTGAGAAACTGACATCCGAACTACTTACAAATCCGTCCAGTTGATATCACAGCACACGACCTTGATACCCAGATGGCCGACATGGGGTCGCGCATAGGAGATTGTGCGACAGAGATTTCCACCGGCAACGGAAAGATAGGGGCGACTGATCTGCACTAATCCCTGTTCGATCATTGCACGGCGAAAATAGGGCCTTTTGGCCCAACTGGCCCCCTTGGCCTTGGCCAAGGGTCGAAATCGGTTATTGATGGAGGGGGGCGCAAAAATTCCGTTGACCGTATCACCCTGTTGACGCCCTTCCCCATCGAGCACGAACACCCGAGCAACCATCTTCATGGAGAGGATGGCCTGTGCCGCAACTTCAAGCGGTACGTTGCGCTCAAGCGCTACCAGCATGTCTTCGAACCGTTCCGTCACGGCCATGATCTGCTGGTGCAACAGGTTGTCTACACGGTCCGCTTCCTTGGTCGAGGCGGCCAAACCCTGAGCCAGAAAATCCCGATTGAAGGGCTCGTCCTGCTCAATCAAGGCGGGGCGGGCCAGTCCGAACCCCTGGAGCAGATCAACACCAGAACTAAGCGCCAAGGCTAGTTGGTGTTGGGTTTCGATACCTTCCTGCAGAACGAGACTGCCTGCCTCATGGATCATCGCAACCAGTGACGGCAAGGTGCGCTGGGCGCGCACAGACTGCTCTGCCTCAAGGATCAGACTCCGATCCAGCTTCACGATATCGGCATCAATGCGCCAAAGGCGCGTAAATTGAGATCCGCCGATACCAAAGTCATCCAAAGCGACCAGACAACCCAGGGATCGATACAAAGCGATCGCGTCAGAGAGCAGGGATTCGTCAGGCAATTCAGCCTCAACGATTTCGATGACTACCTGCCATCCATCGATCTGGAGCTGCTGCAAAACCTGAGCGAAAAAAGGCCCGAATTGATGCCCATGCATTGCCACCATGGGGTGCACATTCAAAAACAGCCAACTGGGATGCAGGTCGGCATGCGCGAAATTGCCCAGATGAATTTCACGACACACACGATCAATGGCCACTAGAGACTCAATATCGTCCACCGCATTAAACAGATCTGCGGGCTCAAGAACCACGCCGGCTCCATTGGTGACCCGAGCCAGTCCCTCATAACCGACAACCCGCTGATGAGCCACGCTGATGACGGGTTGGAAAGCAGAACGCACGACAAAATTATCGCAATGCGCAACACGCTGACCATCCGATTCAATTTTTATACGGGGATTCATCAGGGACAGAGGCCTCCAAAATTGCGATGAGATAAAGCAAGACTCAAGCCAAAAACCAAACCAAGAATTGGGGGGTATCGTTTGCGATAATCACCCAACAAGGAATAAGGATGTACTTCATTGAGTTAAACAACAATCAGGGACAATACTCAAACTTTGTATCGGATACTTACCCTGTTCGTGCCGCCCGTAAATCATGGTCCAGTTAAATGACTCAATAAAACGCACCATGTTAGTACACTTATAAATAAAACAATAAATCGTTAGCACGTTATTGGTGCGCGAATATCAATGGAACAAAACTGTTCCTGAGAAAACATCAAATTGATATAATGAAAACATTAGGTTACATGATATTTTTTAGGCATGACTAAAACAAGTCGATCATGGTGCCCCACCTCCCGGAATCACGAGACATGACCACCCCTGAAGCCCGATTACTTCGTCGAGTCACCACAGCATCGGTCAGTGTTGCCCTACTCCTCATCGTGCTCAAGCTGGGCGCAACCCTGAGCACGAATGCCATCAGTCTGATGGCCTCGCTCATCGACTCCACCATGGATCTATTAGCTTCTCTGGTCACGCTGATTGCGGTACGAATCGCGCTGCAACCACCGGACGAGGACCACCGATTTGGCCACGGCAAGGCAGAACCGCTGGCTGCATTGGCACAAGCAACCTTTATCGCAGGATCTGGTGCGTTTTTGTTTCTCGAAGCCATTCAGCGCCTGATTCGCCCTCAACCCATCGATGCGGCCGATCTCGGGATTGCCGTCATGCTGATATCCATGTTGGCTACCGCCGGGCTTCTGATCTTTCAGCGCTATGTGATCCGGAAAACGAACTCACCGGCGATCAAGGCCGATGCCGCACATTACAAGACCGATTTTCTGATCAATGCTGCAACCATCGCGGCCTTGTGGATCGCCCATCAGGGCGTCGAATGGATTGATCCGATTTTCGGGACCTTGGTTGGCGGGTTCGTGCTGTTCAGTGCCTGGCAGGTGGGGCGCACCGCGCTCGACCAGCTCATGGATCGGGAAGTGCTTGATGGCAGTGAAAACCGCATCCATGAACTGGCAACAGCACATCCTCATGTTTATGCGGCAGATCATATCCGGACCCGTATGGCAGGGCGCACCATGATCATTCAGTTGTATATTTATCTGAACAATGACTTGGATCTGGATAAGGCACATTTAATTGGTGACGAAGTGGCCGCAGATATTCAAACCGCTTTTCCCGGCGCAGATATCCTCATTCACGAGGAGCCATACCAACCGGAAAGCCGTACAATTTGACCCAGCCATAAAACGGTCTAGAATGTAAAGAACATTTCGCCAGAGGATATTTATTATGTCCGGAGACTCTATGGGCATCGGCGCCCTGACCCAGTATTCAACACTGAATAGCCAGGCTCAGGCGCAACAGGCCGCCCAAATGGCCATGCTGAAAAAATCAATGGATATACAGGCCCAAGGCATACTCCCACTCATCAATGGCCTGAGTACAAACAGCCCTGCTGCCAATCCCCCAAATCTAGGCAATATAGTCAACACCCACGCCTGATTTGCAGGCCGGACACTGCGCCGGCCACCACCAATCCTATCCCGTACAATCCCACAAAAAACGCCACCCCTTTCGCTGACCCCGGCCGAGGCTCCTGTCTGGCTTAAAATGCCTGAATCCGATCAAACCACACATCCACCGAACATGGGCAGGTCACAAGCCCCCATGTGCTTTTTAGCAGATGAGAACTAAATGCTGGGGAGATTTCGGTCTAGGGAATGCAAGCATTGCCATTCAAGTTAGTTGAATCTAATATGTCCAATTAGACGAAACTAAAAAGTGCCGAATCATGCGCCCGACCGATACCACGATCCCTCGATCTCCCAAGCGCTACCGCGCCCTGTTTTTGGGTCCCGCCTTCGTTGCCGCGATCGGATATATCGATCCCGGCAACTATGCCACCAATATTCAGGCGGGTGCGCAATATGGATACATGCTGCTATGGGTTGTTGTCTGGGCCAATCTAATGGCTGCGCTGATTCAATTGCTTTCCGCCAAACTGGGGTTGGCAGCCGGCGAGTCACTGGCATCCATGCTCGGCAAGCGTCTGCCGCGCTGGGCCGTCTATCCCTACTGGATTCAAGCCGAGGTTCTAGCCATGGCCACGGACGTCGCCGAATTTATCGGGGCGGCCTTGGGTTTCAAATTGCTATTCGGCTTTTCTCTCATGGAAGGGGCTGTCATCACGGCGATCATCAGCTGGGCCGTGCTTAGCCTTGAAACACGTAACCTCAAGACACTCCAGATGGTCATCGGCACCATGCTGCTGTCCGTCGCTTTCATTTATGTCATTGAACTCTTTTACAGCCACCCCCACCCGGCCTCCGTCTTCGAGGGCGCCCTGATACCAGGCTTCACGGATCATCAGAGCGTCTTTCTGGCCGCCGGTATACTTGGCGCAACCGTAATGCCCCATGTCATCTATCTCCATTCCGCCTTGAGCAAGGCGGACTTGGTCAAGTATGGAAAAATACATCGCAAAACCATCTTCCGCAGTACAAAATGGGATGTCGCACTCGCCATGACCATTGCCGGGTTTGTCAATTTGTCGATGCTGGCGATGGCTGCTGCAGTATTTTATGGCGCACCCGCCGCCGATTCAGGCAGCATCGAAAACGCATATAAAACATTGACCCCCCTGCTGGGCCAACTCGCTGCACAGATATTTGGCGCCAGCCTGCTGATTGCGGGTCTGGCCTCGACCATTGTGGGCACACTGGCGGGGCAGGAAATCATGAGCGGCTTTGTCCGGTTCCGCATTCCGCTAGCCCTGCGTCGACTCATCACGATGACACCCTCGTTCATCATCATCGCCATGGGCCTGAATGTCACTGAGGTGCTGGTGTTCAGTCAGGTCGTACTGTCTTTCGGGATCGCACTGGCGCTGATTCCGTTGATCCTGTTCACAAGCAACCGAAAATTGATGCGCGGCTATGTGAATCCAACCTGGGTCAACTGGCTCGGCTGGACAACAGTCGCGATCGTGGTGTCACTCAACGGCTACCTGCTATTCACCAGCTAGCGTGTTGATTCCGTCAGATGCTGTCTGGCGGGTTTACATCTTGGATTCAAATGCTTTTGCGCCGCCCTTCATGAACCAGTATTGACGTACGCCCTGCTCCTCGAGGAAATACTGTAACCATTGCACCTGATGCCCCGTTGCATCGACAAAATACAGCGGTTTGTTTTCGGCCTTGGCCTTATCGATCCATACCTTGAGTTGATCGTTATCGAGCGGCACATGGATATCCCGCATCTGGAAAAGTGAGATCCCAGCGCGCTGCGCGGGGTCACGAATATCAATGATAATGACATGCGCATTACCCATGACATCCTCGTAAAAACGGCGTGGAGTCAGCATATGCTCATCTAGCTTTTCTTTCGAAATCAATTGACTGGCTGACTTCATCGCTACATCCAAAAGAGTCGTCCGAGAAGGATCTGCCTTCGCCCAGGCAAAAATGCCCGCATCGTAGACAAAGGTATTCTTAATGTTGTGCTCCAGGGCACGCGCGTCAGCCTGATAGGATTTTGAGCAGGTCGTCCCATTGCAATAGAACACAATGGGCTTTTTCGTTTTTGCAGCCAATGACTGAACCTGCCCGATGAAATTGGGACTCGATAAGGGAATGGAATGAGCACCCTCAATATGCAGGGTGTGATATTCATAGTCCGAACGAACATCCACGATTGCAAATTTGGCAAACTGACTTGCCAAATCCTGGGTGGAAATCGTTTTCACACCCACCACCGCATATTCAGCCCGAAGTGGAAAGTTGACAGCATCATCCGATGTCGAAGCAAAAACAGGAGACGCTGTCAGTACAGCAATCGTCGCAACCGCACCCATAACCTTGAGCTTGTTAAACATCTTCAACCTCTTGTTTGCCATTTTAAAATCGCTTAAAACCCAACGATATTGATCGTCAGAATTGTCTTTTCTATCAGGCTTTATAATCAATTTCATGCCCCGAAAGCGCCTCATCTGGTACATTGCACGATCATTCTTGAGCAGATTATGGGTTCAATCACATGTTGCGTGAAATAGAAATAAAACCCCTCAATCACTGGCGCAGTTTATTCGCCGGGATTTTACTGGTTAGCTTGATGAGTGCCTGTTCGAGCCAGGTGCCGAAGCATCCGTTTCTGCCCTGGGATATCACAGTGAATGCCGATGGGAACACATCGGTCTTTGGTGTCAATCTTGGTACAGACTCGCTGCTGGCATTCAAGCGCGTGTACGATCAGAAGGCAGATCTGGCCATTTTTGTGGACCCGGACCAGAAAATGTCGCTCGAGGCCTATTTCGGTAACATGCAGGTTGGCGCATTGTCTGCTCAAGTGGCCATCGTGGCCAAGGCAGATCCCGCAGAGCTGAAGGCTTGGCTGGGAGAATCGCATGCATCGGGTGACCCGACCCCCACCGGCGCGCGCAAATACCCGCTCAGTGATGCACAGTTACTGAAAGCACAAAACTTCCCGATCGAAGCCATCACCTATCGACCGTCGGCGGATTACTCGGAATCACTCATCCGACGCCACTTCGGACAGCCCGAAGAAATCCTTCATCCGAAGAGTGAGAATCAGTATTGGCTCTACCCGGCAAAGGGCCTATTGATCACGGTGAATAACAAAGGACGGGATCTGTTTCAATACATCTCCCCGAAAGACTTTGCCCTACTGAAGGCCAGCATCCCGCCGAACACGGTGACGGCACACTAACACCACCGCCCAGCGGTCTCTACAGGCAGGCGCTGGGAGGGACCTTAGGCGTCAATCCCACTGGTGTAATCACCATGCTCACGGGTCGACAGGAAACGAACGTCTTTCCAGCGCTCCTGCGCCATTTGCAGATTCACACGCGTCGATGCGATATAAACCAGATCCCCGGCGTGGTCGAGAGCAAGATTGGACTCGTTCTTAATCTTGAATTCATCCAGTCGCTTCGGATCGTCGCATTCAATCCAGCGCGCCGTGGTCACGTTTACGGCCTCGAATTGGCAATCCACCGAATATTCGATCTTGAGCCGCTCAGCCACAACATCGAACTGGAGAATACCGACCGCACCCAGGATCAGATCATTATTGATCAGAGGCTTGTACAACTGGGTAGCACCCTCCTCGCACAGCTGGCTCAAACCCTTCAGCAACTGTTTTGATTTGAGGGGATCCCTCAGGCGCGCCCGTCGGAAGAGTTCCGGTGCAAAATTGGGGATGCCGGTGAAAGCGAGTCGCTCACCTTCGGTAAAGGTATCGCCGATCCGGATGGTCCCGTGATTGTGAATTCCGATGATGTCGCCCGGATAAGCCTCATCAAGACGCTCCCGATCCGAGGACATGAAGGTCAGGGCCTCGGGAATCTTGATATCCCGGTTCAGACGCACATGCTTCACCTTCATACCGCGCGTGAATTTCCCGGAGCACACCCTGAAAAATGCAATACGATCACGATGTTGGGGATCCATGTTCGCCTGAATTTTGAACACGAAGCCTGAGAATTTTTCCTCAGTCGGCTCCACCACCCTTGCCGTACTCGCACGGGCCAGGGGACAGGGGGCCGTATCCACGAATCCATCCAGCAGTTCCTGAACACCGAAGTTGTTCATCGCGGACCCGAAATACACCGGTGTTTGCTCGCCACGCAAATATGCAGCATGGTCGAACTGATCCGCCGCGCCCTGTACCAACTCAATTTCCTGGCGCAACTCGTCGGCCTGATCGCCCAGCAAGTCATCCAGTTCCGGGTTATTCAAACCCTGAATTGAGGTTTTGGATTGCGCACGTGTGGGAAGCGAAGGACCATAGAGAATCACTCGATCCTCCAGCAAGTGATAGACACCCTTGAAACGCTTGCCCATGCCAATCGGCCAAACGATCGGCGCACAGCGGATTTTGAGCACCGATTCCACTTCGTCCAACAAGCTCAAGGGTTCAATCCCCTCACGGTCGAGCTTGTTGATGAACGTCATGATCGGGGTATCTCGCAGGCGGCAGACTTCCATCAGTTTGATCGTGCGCGCCTCCACACCCTTGGCCACGTCAATCACCATCAACGCCGAATCCACGGCCGTCAGAACCCGGTAGGTATCCTCTGAGAAGTCCTCGTGGCCGGGTGTATCCAGCAGATTGACGATATGATCCTTGTACGGGAACTGCATCACGGAGCTGGTCACGGAAATCCCGCGCTCTTTCTCCATGGCCATCCAGTCCGAGGTCGCATGGCGCGTGGACTTACGACCTTTGACCGTACCCGCCATCTGGATGGCGCCGCCGAACAGCAGCAGTTTTTCGGTAATGGTCGTCTTACCCGCATCCGGGTGTGAAATGATCGCAAACGTGCGACGACGATACATTTCGGTGGCAAAATCAAGATCAGTCATGAAAACCCATCAGCGTGAAAAAACGCGAAACTTAGTGCCCCACTGAGCGCCATCATCCTGGTGATAACGGCTTTCAGTGGATTCTTAGTGACGAAATCGTGCATTTTGGCCGAATCGCTCCCGATACACAATGCAACCCTGAATCTGCCGAGACACCCCATGCCCCCCAGCCATGATGACCCCTACGAAATTAGCCACCTGACTCAGCTCGAGGCAATCTATCCCCCCGTCGGTCTCGCGGCTCACCGCAAGGAAATCGACTACTTGCACCCGGCTTATCAGGCCATGATTGCCGCCGCCCCGTTCGTGGTGCTGGCGACAGCGGGTCAAGACGGATTGGATTGCTCCCCACGTGGCGATCCGGCGGGTTTTGTACTGATTCGTGACGAACACACACTCTGGCTGCCGGACCGGCCCGGCAACAACCGAATCGACAGCCTGCGCAATCTGTTGCACGACCCTCGTATTGCGTTGCTATTTCTCATACCAGGCCGAGGCGAAACGCTCCGGGTAAACGGACGAGCCAAGCTGACGCAGAACCCCGACATCATGGCCGAATGCGCAATCGCTGGGAAAGAACCCCGTTGTGTCGTGGTGATTACAGTCGAGACTGTATTCTTTCAATGTGCACGAGCCCTTCTACGCTCCGGACTCTGGGACCCAGCAACTGCGACAGCAAGCGCCCGCATACCGAGCACCGGAGCTATCCTGGAAGCGCTGACCGATTCAGCCATCGAGGGCACAACCTATGACCAGAACCTGGACGCTCGGCAGAAAAATAGTCTGTACTGATGCCTTCTGGCCACATCTACTGGCCGTCAGATGCACCGGAATGCGGATTTTCGGTCTTGCGGGTTGAGGGCGGCACGTCGACGGTGGCGCGCTCATCGACACGTGCACCGTCATCGCCTTCCGCCTGCAACTGAATCGCCGCTTCTTCGATACGGGGATCGAATTCGGCGGCCACAGCGGAAGTCCGTGTAGAAACCACAAAATCAACACGTTCTTCCAAGGGCGCCGGGGCGTCATGCCGCACGCGATGAATGACTAACGCCATCAGCAACACCAGGGTCACCAGAATAAATACCGGGAAGCCGGGCGCGCCCAGCCACTGCATGAACAAACCGCTCAACAGCGGACCCAGAATCGCGCCAGCACCATTGAGCAACAGCAGACTGCGGGTCGCTTCCAACACCTGATCGGGACCCAGGCGATCGTGGGTTTGAGCCACACTGACGGCATACAGGGAAAAAGCAAATCCCCCGAACAGCAGCACCCCCACCCAGAAAATCACAGGCACGGCGCCCCGATCACTCACGGGGACAATATTCAACAACAAGAAACTGGACAGCACCCCGGCCCCAGCGATCCCGATCAAAACTTTACGACGATCGAAATGATCGGACAATTTCCCTAATGGCCACTGCAGGAACGCACCCCCAAAAATCAGCAATGCCATGAATAAGGCGATTTTCGCTTCGGGCAAACCCATCCGGCTCGCATAAACCGCCGCCATCCCCCAGAGCGCCCCGGTCACCGTTCCAGAAAGCAGCGCACCAGTCGCACCCGCCGGCGCCAGTCGATACAACCGCATCACGGACAAGCGCGCAGTTTGAATCGGAGTCGGTTGCTTGACCTGCGTCAGGGCGACGGGAATCAATCCCAACGAGAACAATAAAGCCACCAGTGCAAACGATCCCAATGCGTCTGCACCATACACGCTAATCAGAAATTGACCGGCGCCAAGCGCCAACAGACTCACGGTCATATAGAAGCCGAAGATTTGCCCGCGAATTTGATTGGACTGCTCGTTGAGCCAGCTCTCGATAACCATGTACAGGCCCAACAGCGAAATACCGCTAACCACGCGCAATGCGAGCCAGGCCCAGGGTTCCACCCATAACCCATGGACGATGGCCGTGGCGCTGGAAAGCGCCGCCATGGCCGTGAAACTGCGGACATGGCCGATTCGACGAATCAGGGGCGGAATCCACAAGGTGCCGAGAATATAGCCGACATAAAAACCGGACATGATCAGACCGATCATCACATCCGGAAAACCAGCCAAATGCGCGCGCAACCCGAGCAAAGTCGCCAGCAAGCCGGAACCCGCCAGCAAAATCCCCATGCCGAGCAACAGGGACTGGATCGAAAGAATGGTGGGTAACATAAGACTTAATCTGCACTTGGATTCGGCAAGGGCATCTGCCCCGGCGCCTAACTTCTGAACGAACACCGCCCAGATGAAGGGGCGCGAGAAAGGAACGGACGAAACCGTACCACATCAAGCGACATAACGCTGAGCGGAACGCCTACAAACAGGGCATATTCAATATCGAGAGCAAGCACATATCCCGATGATCAGCTGCCGTGCTGGTTGGTCCCCTCTGTCCCTTCGGCCGTCGTGACCACTGCCGGGCCGGCCGCAGTCGCTGCGTGACCGGATCTGGACAGCGCACCACTTTGTTCGGACTCCCAGGCTTCGTACTCGGTCAGGCGATGATTATTGGGTTTTCTGCGAATGATTCGCTGGAAAAACATATTATTGGGGATCATCAACACCGTACCGTCTTCTGCCCGCAGTGCGGTAAACATCAGATTCCGATCAACAGCACGACCTGAAATCTCATCCGGCAACAACTCGATGAACTCGCCCATTTCGTAGGGCCGCCAGATCCAGATGAACAGACTCGCGGTGATGTTCGATGCCATCGTCCAGACCGCCAGCAATCCAACACCGACCACTGCCAACGTACTGGCAAGTAATGCCCAGATACCATCGACGTTCACACCCACCTGGCGCAGCACAATCAGCCCAAGAATGACCCATAACGCCGACGCCATGCCACGTCTCAGAAATACCGCCGTCCCCGTCGACATCGGACTATGTTGCGCAATCCGTCTCAGGTAGGTTGTCAGGTAGCGCTGCACCACCAGAATCGCGATGGAACCCAGCAACAACAGGAGTACGGCCGGCAGGATCACCTGCCAGGCGGGTAGCCCATGGAGCGTCGATTCAGACATGTCACACTTCTCCCCATAAAATTAGAACCGGTCGTGCGTCGCAGGCAGGTTGGCCGCAAGACAAAGGCATCCCGAAGGGAAAAACCAACCCCACCGTTATGTTCTCAATATTAGCTGCGTTCGCTGCAGCAAGCCAATCCGCTCGGGGAAATGCAGCAATCGAGCCCTGCACAGATCTGAAATCCCTACAATCTCTATGGCAGAGTATGATGTGCATTCGCCATGACATCGTCTCTGACGCGGCGGATCACCGTTCATATAGCCGGGTAGAAACTGGAAACCAAGGAGCGACATGTCCAAAAAACCCATCGTCATTCTGATTCTTGCTCTGGCCGGAACGGCGGCGGCAGGATACGCCTGGCTGAAGCAGCGCCCGCCCGCAGAACAAACTGAACTGCTGCTCTACGGCAACATGGATCTGCGCCAGGCTGATCTGGCCTTCGACGAGTCCGCTCGTGTCACACAGATTTACGTCCAGACCGGTGATCGTGTCGCGCCCGGCCAACCCCTTGCCCAACTCGACACGCGCCGTTATCAAAATAATCTCGATGCGGCCCTTGCCGCTCAGCAGGCCAGTCAAGCCGCACTCGATCGACTCCTCGCCGGTTCACGTCCGCAGGATATCGTGCGATTACGCGGTGTCGTCGAAGCCGACTCGGCGAATCTCAAAACCCGGCAGCTGACCTATGCACGCACGGCCAAACTCATCCAGCAGAAGATGGCGTCCATCCAATCGGGCGATGAGGCGCGGGCGGCGCGTGATGCGACGGCCGGTCAGCTCAAGGCCGATCAGGCGGCGCTGGATCTGGCAATCATTGGCCCGAGAAAGGAAGATATCGATCAGGCACGCGCCAATCTCGCCGCAGCCGAGGCCCAGGTTGGCGCTGCCCGAATCGCACTGTCCGACACCATTCTCAAGGCACCCAGCCGCGGCATAATCCAGAACCGCATTCTGGAACCGGGTGACATGGCCTCACCAGCCCAGCCCGTACTGACACTCGCCTTGACCGATCCTCACTGGGCACGTGTCTATGTCGACGAACAGGATCTCGGCCGAATCCAGGAAGGCATGGTGGCAACCCTGTCCAGCGACAGCTTTCCCGGCAAACACTTCCGGGGCTGGGTCGGTTACATTTCCCCGTCGGCCGAATTTACACCCAAGACGGTCGAGTCCCCCACCGTGCGTACCGATCTCGTCTATCAGGTTCGTGTCTATACCTGCGATCCCGAGGCAAACCTGCGTTTGGGCATGCCGGTGACCGTCTCTATTCCATTCGATGCAAAAATCATCGATCGTGGCGAAGACCCCTGTAAACCTCATCACCCCCAGCACTGACCCCCATCTCGTCATGCACCACGAGACACCGATCATCAGCCCTTTGCCTCAATCGCGCCTGGCAGACAACGAGCCGTACGCCATCATCACTCAGGATGTCCACAAACGATTCGGGGGTGACAAACGGCCAATTCAGGCCATCGACGGCATCAGCATTCGGGTTCGCCCGGGGCAGGTCACAGGGCTCATTGGCCCGGATGGTGCGGGTAAAACCACGCTGATGCGCCTGATTGCCGGGCTGCTGACACCCGATGCGGGCAGTCTGACCGTCCTCGGCATGGATGTCCGGTCGCACGCACTGGATGTGCAATCCAGCCTGGGCTACATGCCGCAGCATTTTGGTCTCTACGAAGATCTCACTGTTCAGGAAAACATGAATCTTTACGCCGACCTGCAGGGCCTGCCCCACGCACAGCGCCCAGCACGCTATCAACAACTGCTCGACATGACCGGACTGGCACCGTTCACCAATCGTCTCGCCGGACGGCTTTCCGGTGGCATGAAACAAAAGCTCGGCCTCGCCTGCACCCTGGTGCGCCCGCCTCGGCTGCTGCTGCTGGACGAACCCACGGTGGGCGTCGATCCCGTTTCGCGCCGAGAACTGTGGCAGATCGTCTACCAGCTTGTGGCAGAGGAAGGGATGAGTGTGCTGCTGTCCACCGCCTACCTCGACGAGGCGGAACGCTGTGCCGATGTGATTCTGGTCCACGAAGGCCGGGTGCTGGGCCAAGGCGACCCCGCACATTTCACCCAATTCCTGGAACACCGGGTCTATTGCGCTCGGCAGAAAATCGGGCTGAAACGCCATCTGCAGGCCCGGATCAGTGCTGAACCGACGGTCATGGATGCCGTGATCGATGGTGATTGTGTTCGCGCCATCCTGAAACCGGATACGCCGCCACCGACACTGACGGACGTGTGCTGGCGTCTTCTGCCCCCCCGGTTCGAGGATGCCTTCGTGGTCCATCTTCAGGAACAGGCGCGCGCCGATACGCCCCAGGTCACGCCAGAGACAGCCGTACCGTTGCAGACGAGACATCCGGTCAATCCGGGGCCCGTCATCGAGGTTCACAATCTCACGCGTCGTTTTGGGGGCTTTACTGCTGTCGACAACCTGAGCTTCAGCGTCCGGCGCGGAGAAATCTTCGGCTTGCTGGGCGCCAATGGCGCTGGAAAATCGACGACCTTCCGCATGCTTTGCGGGCTCTTGCCAGCCAGCAGCGGTCAACTCTCTGTCGCCGGTATGGATCTGCACACCGCCGCCGCCAAGGCGCGCGCACGAATAGGCTACATGTCGCAACGTTTTGCGCTGTATGAGGTGCTGAGCTGTGAACAGAACCTCAAGTTCTTTGCCCGAACCTACGGTCTGACGGGGCAACGACATGCGGAGCGTATCGCCTGGGCCATCCGGAGTTTCGATCTCGAACCCTACCGACACACCAACAGCGGCATTCTCCCGTTGGGATTCAAGCAACGCCTGGCCATGGCCGCGGCGCTCATGCACCAGCCTGAGATCCTGTTTCTGGACGAACCCACTTCGGGTGTCGATCCGATCGAGCGACGGGCCTTCTGGAACCGGATCAATGCCTTGGCCGATCAGGGTGTCACGATCCTCATTACCACACACTTCATGGACGAGGCCGAGTACTGCGACCGCCTGGTCATCATGAGTCGGGGAGCCATTCTGGCTGAAGGAAGCCCCAGCGATATCCGGGCACTGGCCCGAACCGAAGAACACCCCAATCCCCGCATGGAGGACGCCTTCATTCATCTGGTGACGGAACGACCCAACGGCGAAACGGATACGCAAGATGCGTGAAAACACCCCAACGTCATCCGACCCATCGCAATCCACCCGGAAATCGTCCCGGGGCGGCGGGCGCATGCGCCTGCTCGGTTTGATCCGCAAGGAAACCTGGCAGATTCTGCGCGACCCATCCAGCATCGCCATTGCTTTTTTGATGCCGGTCATCCTGCTGCTGCTCTTTGGTTATGGGGTTTCGCTCAATGCCAAACACATTCCCCTGGCCGTCGTTGCCGATGCACCCGATGCGCAAAGCGCCGGACTGTTTGCCGCCTTCCGGCATTCCCAATATTTCGACGTGCACCCGGAACCTGACTTGACCCATGCCCGGCAAGCCCTGCGCAGCCGGCAGGTACAGGCCATCGTGCATCTGTCGTCGGACTTCAGTGCCGCCCTGGTGAATCCAAACCGTCAAGCGCCCGTACAACTGATCGTCAATGGTGTCGATGCTAACCAGGCCCGGCTTATTCAAGGTTATGTGACGGCGGCATGGCAGGGATGGATGGTGGCGCGCACGCAGCAACAGGGGCACGAATTCAAGACCCCGGTGGCCCTGTCGGCACGAGTCTGGTTCAACCCCGAACTGCGCAGCCGTGATTATCTGGTACCCGGATTGATTGCAGTGATCATGACCTTGATCGGCGCCTTGCTAACGGCCTTGGTGATGGCGAGGGAATGGGAACGGGGCACACTGGAAGCCCTGATGGTGACCCCATTACGACTCAACGAGCTGTTGCTGGGCAAGCTCATCCCCTATTTCGTGCTCGGCATGGGCGGCATGGCGCTTTCTGTTGCGATGGCCGTCTGGCTATTCGATGTGCCCTTGCGGGGCAGTCTGTGGGTATTGACCCTGACTTCGGCAATCTTTCTGATCACCGCATTGGGCATGGGTCTGCTGATCTCCATCATGGCGCGCAATCAGTTCGTGGCCAGCCTGCTCGCCATCATCACGACCTTTCTGCCCGCGTTCATGCTGTCGGGTTTCATTTTCGACATCGGCAGCATGCCGAACTGGCTACAGGTGCTCACCCATGTGATCGCCGCACGCTATTTCGTCATAATCCTGCACACGGTTTTCCTGGCGGGCGACGTATGGTCCGTCATCTTGCCCAATACCCTGGCCATGCTGTTGCTTGCCGCCGTGTTTCTCGGCATTAGTCGCCGTCGTATACGCAAATCACTGGAGTAAGCAGGCATGTGGCAACGAATTCTGGCGCTGGCCATCAAGGAGTTTCAAGCGCTGCTGCGTGATCCTAAGGCGCGGGTGGTCATCATCGTGCCTCCACTCATCCAATTGGTTGTGTTCAGTTTCGCGGCCACCTTCGATCTCAACCACGTACCGCTGGCTATTTACAATCAGGATGGCGGCGCGGCGGCGCAATCCCTGATCGCCCGGTTTACCGGCTCGCAGCACTTCAGCGTAGTATCACATCTCGACCGGTCCTCGGCCATCGAGACGACCATCGACGACCGGCGGGCGCTGATGGTGCTCACGATCTCACCACAATTCACGCAGGATCTCCTCAGTGGTACCCCGGCGCCTGTCCAACTGATCATCGATGGACGCAATTCGAATACGGCGGCCATCGCTCTGAGTTATGCCAACAGTATCGTCCAGCAATTCAATACCGACTGGGCGTGGGATCATGGGCGCAAGACTGTCCCCTCCACGCTGTCGGTGCGCGCCTGGTTCAACCCCAACCTGGTAAGTCGCTGGTTCATTATTCCCGGCATCGTCGGCCTGCTGATGCTGGTGGTCGTCATGGTCGTCACATCGCTGTCGGTCGCCCGCGAGCGGGAACAAGGCACGTTCGACCAGCTCCTGGTCACGCCCCTGCACCCCTTTGAAATCCTGCTGGGCAAAGCCATCCCCGGACTGGTCATCGGCCTTCTGGAAGCCACGGCCATCATTGCGGTAGCCGTCTTCGTCTTTCATATCCCCCTGCACGGAAGCCTGCTGACACTCTATGCCGGGATTGCCCTGTTCCTGCTATCGGCCACCGGCGTCGGCCTGATGATTTCGGCGCTCGCCGCCACGCTGCAGCAGGCCGTGCTCGGCGTCTTCCTGTTCCTGGTGCCTGCCATCATCCTCTCCGGATTTGCCACGCCCATCGCGAACATGCCCCCGCTGGTGCAGGATCTGACACTGATCAATCCGCTACGCTACTTCATGGTGATCCTCCGCAGCGTTTTTCTGGAAGGAAGCACCTACCGGGATTTGATCGATACCTTCTGGCCTCTGGCGATCATCGGATTAACGACGCTGGGCATCGCCGGATGGCTATTCCGGCACCGGATGAATTGAACATCCAGGAATCCTCTCAACAGACCGTCACGGTTCATTTTTTCCGATCTGGTTCAACCACTGGTCCAACTGCCCGGCAAAAAGTTTGCGATCGGCCTGACTCAAGGCCGCCTCACCCCCGGTGTGTATCCCGCTGGAACGCAAGGTCTCCATGAAATCGCGCATCGTCAATCGAGCACGAATCGTATCCGCCGAATACCGCTCACCGCGTGGATTGAGGGCATGTCCGCC
>DATKTJ010000144.1:0-23058 GCA_035531235.1 Halothiobacillus sp.
GTGTTTTGGTCGTCAACCCATGTGCCATACGGGCCTTTGAGGGTAATCTGCTGAGCTGCGGCGCCTACGAATGGAACGACCTTTCGCGGTGCACCACCGATTGCATCTCATCCCTCATAAACTCGTCCCGGCCACAACCGAATTAAATAGAAGCTCCCTAACCAAACATGCCCATCTATCACATTGCCTATACCCGACGCGCCCAGCAGGACACGCACAAGCGTCGGATACAGTTGCTGCGACTGATCAGTCTGTTTGCCGTTACCCTGCTGATCACCGGTCTTGGGCTGGTCCTGCTGGATCCCACCCATGATCCCTGGCTGCTCAAGTCTTTCAATGCGCTGTGGAATGCCACCAACCTTGTCACGACACTGGGCGATTTCACACCTTTTACCAATGCCCAAAAGATATTCATGATCGGGGCGAGTTTTACCATCATGGTCCTCGGCGGTTATGCCGTTTCCCAGACAATCAATTGGTTGACCAACAACCTGGCCGCCATCAACCGCGAGAATCGTCTCATGAGCCGCACGCTTGAAGACCTGAATCAACACATCATCGTGATCGGTTACAGCCCTCTGGGGCGACTGGTTGCGCAGATGCTCAACAAGAACAACCAGGCCGTCGTTATCATCGAAAAACGGGATGACCTGGCGAATCAAGCCTCGGAACAGGCGCATCTGGTGATTCTTGGTGATGCCGGGGTGGACGATGAAGTCTTCACCCATGCGCGAATCGATCAAGCTCAGGCGCTGGTTGTAGCCAGTGAATCTCCTGATCGAAAACTGGCCATTACCCTGATGGCCCATGCGAGAAATCCAAAACTGCGCATTGCCGTTACGGCCGAGGACGATGGCCGTGCCTTGCTGCTTCGTCGTGCAGGCGCCACCGACGTGGTCATGGCCGAGGACATGATTGCACTCACCCTGGTGAACCATCTCATTGCCCCGAAATTCGGGATCAATGCCATCGAAACGCGATGAAGAGCCGGAATTTTCTTCATGGGTATTAAACTTTTCAGCGGTCTTCGACCACTGACCCGCAAGTCTGTCCGTAGAGATACCGCGGCCGGCCTGTCACTTGCTGCCATGGATATCCCCAAAGTACTGGGTTATACACACATAGCGGCCATGCCAATTGTGACCGGCCTGTACACGATTTTTCTTCCCCTGATCGCATTCGCCATTTTCGGCTCATCACGCCAACTGGTCGTAGCGGCAGATTCGGCCACTGCTGCCATCCTGGCTAGCGGCATCAGCCCTCTGGCAACACCCGAAAGCGCAAAATATGTCGCCCTCGTCGGCATGGTCGCCCTATTGGCGGCGGGGTTGCTACTTCTGGCCCGATTATTCAAATTGGGTTTTCTGGCCGATTTTCTTTCCCGTACCGTACTCATCGGCTTTCTGGCGGGTGTTGGCATTCAGGTCGCTATTGCCATGCTGGGTGATCTGTTGGGCGTGAAGGTAACGGCACAGGACAGCATTCAGCAGATAGTCCAGGTACTTCAGCAGATTGGTCATATCAGTCTACCCACCGTACTCGTGTCTCTGGTTGTACTGGTGGCGATCGGCTGGGGACGGGCGTCGCGACCTACCCTGCCGATTCCACTGGTTGTCGTACTGGGCAGTATTGGGGCCAGTTACTTCGGACATTTCACCCAATACGGCATTGCCACCATAGGCCCCATACCCGGTGGGCTGCCCACCCTGTCGCTGCCTTCTTCCATCACGATCCACGAGTTGATGGAAGTGTTGCCGATTGCACTTTCTTGCGTGGTGATCATCATTGCCCAGAGCGCCGCCTCCGCACGTGGATTTGCGCTGAAGCATCAGGAACGGGTAGATGAAAACGCCAATATCCTCGGCCTTTCTGTCGCCAATGCCGCCGCCGCATTGAGCGGTACTTTTGTGGTCAATGGGAGCCCGACACAGACGGCCCTCGCCGATTCGCTGGGATCGCGCAGTCAGTGGACGCAGGTTGTTTTCGCGGGCATTGTCGCCCTGGTTCTTTTGTTCCTAACGGCTCCGATCGCTTTTCTGCCCAATGCCGTTCTGGGCGCCATCGTGCTGCTGGTTGCGGTGAACATGATCGACCTGGCTAGCTTGCGCGCCATGCGCAAGGAAAGTACCGGGGAATTTATTCTGGCCCTGGTTACGGCCGTGACCGTCGTAGTTGCCGGCGTCATGGAAGGCATCCTGCTTGCGGCCGTGTTGTCGCTATTGCGGCATGTTCATCACAGCTATCGCCCACACACCGCCATTTTACAGCCGGATGCCGCCGGACATTGGTTGCCAAAACCGGCAAAACCCGGCACAGACACACAACCGGGTCTGCTGGTCTATCGGTTCAGCGCAGATCTGTTCTATGCCAATGACTATCGATTCACCGATGAGGTGCGCACATTGGTCGAAAAGGCTCCGCACCCCGTGCACTGGCTGATTTTCGATGCCAGTGCCATTACGGATATCGACTATTCCGCGGCACGCTCGGTACTCGAACTATTTGCGGAACTGCAGCGGCAAGGCGTACACATGCTCTTTGCGCGCATCACGCCCGGCTTGAAGGAGGATATGGATCGACATGGCATCACCGCCGTGATTGGTGACAACAACCTGTACCTTTCCATGCACGACGCCCTGCGACACGCCGAAGCGTCGCTATCCGTGCGCTCCGCTGAACAATGATTGAAAGATCGATCAGCACATCTACACACTAAATGCACACCCCTGATTGTGGCCAGAGGGATCGTTATATGAAACCGGTATTTCACTGGAAACTATTGGCCGCGACGCTGATTATGCTGGTGCTGTCCGCTTGCGAAACCTACCCAGAGCCCGGCAGCCGATTCGTGATGGTCGTCACGTCGATTCCCACCGAACGCACCCAACTACAGTATCGCCCCGGACTGTCTCTGGGACTGCTGCGTGGCATCACCCGAAAGGATGTGGAGGATGAACGCGTCTGGTTTGCGCATTGCTACAATGCCGTACCACAGCCATTGAACCACAGACGTTTTGGATTCGTGCTGCTCCCGCCGGGCACCACCATTAAGCCGGACGAGGTCATTGAAGTCAGGGCTGAAGAGGCAGTAGGTGGCGAGACCCCCTACAGTCGGTTTTTTGGGCGCTTTATCGAAAAGGCTGCAGCAAACCCATTCGAGTATTTCGACGATGGTACCTGGAAGCATCTGTTCCGCTGCGGTCCGGTTGGCGCATCCGGCACGATGCGCGTCGAGGCATTTTCGTTGCTGCACACCTGGGATTATGACGCCGCGAAGGCTGAAGAAGCCCGCAACAACCACATCAACGACGACGAATTACGTCAGCATCGGATCGTTCTGGGTGAATGCTCTCCGGGCACGGATTCCTGGGCACGCTGGAAGGTACGCCTCCCCCCGGATCTCGTCGTTCGCCCGGGGGATTATCTGGATGTGCTTGCCGGCAGCACCGAAGGAACGCATTCGACCGGGCCGATTTCAGAAGCCGTATGTCGGGTCAAACCACCGGATAAACGCTACTTCAACAAGACTCAGGGCAGTTTGACCGTACAGTGTGATGCACCGGCCATCCGTCTGACCAATACCCCGTAACGGATAACATCCCCTGCGCGCCCGACTTGCACGTACAGCACCAGTTCCCGATGTCGTTAATCTGTGACAAATTCAGACATTTTGTCAGAGCCGACACAATACCCGGCTCCCCTTGAAACAAAAATCAATACAGAACAAATAGATGCGCAACCAACCTCATTGGCATAGCGATTGCTTGCCTATTTAAAGGATGACATACGAACACCGAGTTTATTGAGGGAAACGACAAATCATGACCGAAAACGAGATCCGCGAACGCGTTCATGTATTGCACCCCGATGCCGTTATCGATATTGCCGGTACTGATAACGGATTCGAGCTCCATGTCGTTAGCGACCGATTCACGGGAAAGAACGCCCTTGAGCGACAACGTCCCATCAAGGCGATCTTCAGCGGTGATCTGTTCTCAGGCCGTATCAGCACACTGTCGATTCAGGCATATACGCCGGATGAATGCGCCTTTGCAAACACGCTGGACGACACGATCTGGGTGGACGGACAACCATGAAAACAAACAATAAACCGCATCCAGCCACCCTCTGGGCAGTCCAGGCAAAATTCACCCCGGTACAAGTCGATTGCACCACGGCAGTTGTCCTGAAAATCCTTGATCAAAAATGCAAAATGACCGCGAGCGAACAGGCTGCGCTCGTGGCCATCTATGATGTCGTCCGGGTGAGCCCGGAAGAACTGTTCGACGCATCGGTACACCGGATCATCGAAGCGGCGCGGCTGCAACCGGACGCCACCATACGGCAAACCATCCACCAGCTGCGTGTCCACGCCGAAAAGACCATCCCCAAACCCATCATGAAAGAATTCAAAACATTCTTGCGGGGCGGCTTACAGGCCTAAAAAATGCCACAGATACAACCGCGCTGAGGTTGGTCGATGCGCCTACCAACATATCTAGCCGTTCTCCCCGGGAGATTATCAGGATGTGATTGCCGGTAGCACCGAGGAAACGCATTTGACGGGCCCTATTTCAGAAAACGTATACCGGGCCAAACCACCAGATAAACGCTACTTCAACAAGGCAGTTTGCCCGTACAGTATGATGCCCCCGCAAGCCCAAAAAATTTATGTGTGAATGACATGCGCCAGCAGGGAAAAATAATTGACTGGAAGGATCAGCAGGGATTTGGGTTTATTGTGCACCCAGGTCGCCGCGACAGGATCTTTGTTCATATCTCGTCATTCCAGAATCGGCAACACAGGCCGATGATCGGTGATCAGGTATCGTTTGTTTTGCAGAAAGATGAAACGGGCCGGATACAGGCGGAATCAGTCACCATTCAGGGACAGACGGCTCGAGGACGCGCTTCGCCGAGACGTGGCGGCGTTTCGCTGATTTTTGCCCTGGGTTTTCTGATCATGATAAGCGGCGCAGGCTGGTGGGGGTGGGTGCCGGGGATCCTCGCGGCCAGCTATCTTCTGACCAGTGCGTTCACCCTGATCGTCTACGCGCTCGACAAATCTGCGGCGCAAAAAAACCAATGGCGCACACCTGAAAAAACCCTGCATATCCTGGCTCTGGTCGGCGGCTGGCCGGGTGCGCTGATCGCGCAAAAGTGGTTCCGGCACAAATCCAGCAAGTCCTCGTTTCAATTTGTTTTCTGGATCACTGTTATCGTGAATTGCGGTACATTGGGCTGGTTGCTTTCACCGTCAGGACACGCGATTCGCGAAATGATTGTGCACAAATTCTGGGCGCTATCACCCTTAACGGGCATCTAAACGTTCGATAGCGGCCCGCAACTTGGCCATGGCTGTTTTTAGCTGAATCTCTGGACAAGCAATATTCAGGCGCATGAATCCACTGCCCGGCGCGCCGAAACTGATGCCGGCATTCAGTCCCAATCCCGCCTCATCGATAAAAAATCGATTCAACGTCGCATCGTTCAGACCCAGTGCGCGGCAATCCAACCAGAGCAGAAAGGTCGACTCCGGCCGCTGCACACGAATCGACGGGATGTGTTGTCCAATAGAGTCAACGACATAATCGATGTTTGTTTGCAACTGCTTCAAGAGTTGGTCCAGCCATGGCTCCCCTGCTTCATACGCTGCGGTCAGGGCGGTGATGCCGAAGACATTGCCGGAAGTCAGCCCGCTGCGGTTCAGGGCATCCTTGAGCCGCTGGCGTAAATCCACGTTCTCAACCACGGCGAACGAGGTATTCAGACCGGCGACATTGAAGGTCTTGGAGGGGGCATGCAGCGTGATGCACCGTGCACCGATTTCGGGTGACAGGCTCGCCATCGGAATGTGCCGATGGGGTGAATAGACGAGATCGGCATGAATTTCGTCCACGATCATCAGTACTTCGTGCTGCATGCACAGGTCGGCGATCCGCTGCAGTTCGTCCCTGCGCCAGACGCGTCCCACCGGGTTATGCGGTGCACAAAGCACGAAGATCCGGGCCTGCGCGAGTTTGGATTCGAAATCTGCCCAGTCAACCGCATAGCCCTGCTCGGTCCAGATCAACGGGCTTTCCAATGCCCGACGGTGCTGATTGCCGGCCAGTTGGTGAATCGGCGGATAGACCGGGGTCTGCACCAGTATTCCGTCGCCGGGTTCGGTGAACGCTTCTGCAATGAGGTTCATGGCAGGCACAACGCCCGGAAGCGCAACGATCGATTCTTCGGCCACCTGCCAATCATGGCGCCGCGCCAGCCAGCCGGTGATGGCCGTAAAAAACTCGGGGGGATAGATGGTATAGCCGTAGATGGGGTGGGCTGCCCGTTTCAGAAGTGCCGACTGCACACATTCCGGGGCAGAAAAATCCATGTCGGCCACCCAGAGGGGCATGACATCGGGATTCCCAAAAACCGCGGTGCGGACGTCGTATTTGACGCTGGCCGTGCCGGACCGGTCAATGAACGTATCGAAGTCGGTCGTCTCGATCGTCGTTTCTATCCGGTCGGTCATGATGTCTTTTCCCAGAGGGTGAGCTCAGCCACGGTGTGTTGATATTTGCGCGCTGTTTCACGGATCACGAACGGCACGTCCTCGCGCGAAACCAGGCGCAATGCCGGTGACAGGAGAGCTGTCAGCCCATCCAGCGTCGTGACCGGTTCGCCATCCTGCTTGGTGCCGCCGATCCATTGGCCCTTCGGCGTGTGCTCCTCAAGCCAGGTATAGGGTGAGCTGAGAACCAGCAGCCCGCCGGAATTCAGTCGAGCCACCGCGTCATGGAGAAATTTTGCGGGATCGTACAAACGATCGATGAGATTACCCGCAAAGATCAGGTCATAGCCGCTGAACTGGGGTTTGAGATTGCAGGCATCCGCCTGCCACAATTCGATTCGATCCTGTGTGGCGCCCAATGCCACCGGCATCAGTACTTCACGGAAATCAACCAGATCGCCCTCGACCGGGATGGTATAGCGAATGAGTCCGTCCCGGCGCATTTGTTCGGCTACCCGGATAAACCGTGCGGAGAAATCCAGGCCAGTGACCGATTCGAATGCGGTGGCCAATTCGAAAGTGCTGCGTCCCGTGGCGCAGCCGACGTCCAGGGCGCGACGCATTGGGCGGTCTCCCATCGCCGCAATGCAGATCCGAGCGCAGCGGGCCGGGTAATTTTCGATGCCGAAGTACGTATCGCCCCAGCCGAATTCTGCGTACTGACTGACAAGGGCGTCCGTTTCATACACACCGGTCGGGATTCGTTCCTGATAATCGCTCTGCACATACCGGAAACCCGCATGCTGGAAGAAGTGTCGCCGGAAGGCATAACGCGCCGCACGCAGGGCTTCGTTCCCGGTGCTGATGAACGAGCCGCCCTTGATCAGGTTATGGCGGCCATCGAAGGTCGGGGTGGTGAAATCATCGTAGAGCGGGTGCACCTTGAACCCCTCGAAGGGATAAATCGGCGTGTTGGTCCATTGCCAGACATTGCCGACCACGTCATGAAAGGGCCCCTGTGCGAACCGATCGACCGGACAGGCCGATGCAAAATGACTCAAGGCAATATTGGCGGCCGGCAGGTCATCCGGCCATTCGTTCTGGTCCGGCACGGCCGCATATTCAACCAGGCGGTACCATTCGTCTTCATACGGCAATCGAATATTCTGGCCATTTTTGGCGGAAAGCCAGCGACAGAACGCGGCGGCTTCCAGTTGATTCACGTCAACCGGCCAGTCCAGAGGTAGCGGAATTTCCTCAGCCAGCGCGCGATAACGGAAACCCTGAGGCTGGATATTGTCCGCGATCCAGAACACGGGATGGGCCGCCTGGCGGTACTGACGCCAGGCAAGCCCCTCCTCGTCCCACCAATGGTCGGTTTCGTAACCACGATCGAGCACAAACGCCAGAAACTCACCATTACTGACGAGATAGCGGCTGGCAGAAAAAGCGGGGATGTCGGCCTCATGGTGTCCGTATTCGTTGTCCCAACCGTAGAAATCGTCCTTTTTGCCGAGTCGAACCCGGCCCGCAGGCACGGAAACCAACGTATTGATGGGGGCAGATCCTGATTCGGGGTAGATCGGCCAGTGGTACCGTTCTTCGGGATTCAGGTATTCGAGTGGCGTCTGACGAATCAACACGGATGACGTCTCCAGATGAATACGCTCATGCTCGATGCCCATCAGGATCGTCCAGAAGGGGGACTCCCAGGTAATGGGCAATTGAAGCGGCAAGGTCTGAATCAGGCCGTCGATCGCCTCCCGCACACGGCGACGATACGCACGGGTTGCTGCCACGCTTGGCCAGTCGTAATGCGCCTCGCTAAGGTCATCCCAGCTCATCTCGTCCACGCCGATGGCAAAAATCGATTCGAGTTGAGGATCGATCCGTTCGGGCAGCAATTTGGCCAGCACCAGCTTGTTCACGAAGAACACGGCCGTGTGCCCGAAATAGAAGATGTGGGGATGACGCAGCGACTCGGGTCGCAGGTAGAACGCGTCATCCGTCTTCAACAGGTCAAACAGACGCTCAAAGGTATCCGAGGTGTGGTGGAAATACCGGCGGATTTCGGCCCGCTTTGCCTCAGGATCAATGCCCGAGAGGGGTGGCATGGGGATATAGTCATTCATTGGTGGCGTCCTCACTCCAATCAATCGTTCTGTTTCAGGGCGAAGCCCCGAAAATTTTTATGAAGGTAGGATAGACGAGGAACGCTGATTTGCAGGGATGGATGTATCCGAATCGGCGTTTTGCAATGCTTGTCGGATGCGTTGCTCTGCCATTCGGGCAATCCGATCACGACTGAGCACATGGCCCTGCGAATCGAGCGGTTCGAAGGTATCGAGAAAATGGACATGGACAAGAAGCGATCGGGCACGCAGTACCCGCCAGAGCGAGCCGATCAGATGATCATCATCAATAAATGCCGCACGACGATCCAGCACCCCGTCCTCGGTACAAAAACGCAGGGCGATCGGCTGAATCGGCACCGAGGCATCCAGTGCGGGTTGAATCAGTCGGGCATGCAGTCGACGAACATCGGCGCCGTCGCTGGTCGTGCCTTCGGCAAAAATCACGACATTTTTGCCCGCAGCAAACCCCTCCACCAGTGCATTTCGTGCTGACTCTGCTCCTGCACCCCGATTCATGAACAGGGTGCCGGCAGCCCGTGCCAACCGCCCGATAACCGGCCAGCGGCCGACCTCGCTTTTGGAAAGAAAGACCGTACCGGGCTGCATGCTGCCCAACAAAGGAATATCCAGCCAACTGACATGATTGGGTAGCCACAGGCATCCACCTTCAGAATCAGCAGGCGTTCCTCGAACAATCACCGTGATGGCCAGCAGCTTGTTGAGATCGCTATACCAGCGTTGCGCGAGACGCCCGCGCACCTCGGGCGTATGACGAATTTGGCTGAGGAGCACGCCGCGCAGGAGATGGTGGCTCAGCCGAACGAAGCGAACGGGTATGCGCCACATGGCGCAATCAAACCTGTCGGAGTTTCTGGGCCCGTACCGCACGCCAGGCCGCGAGCCCATAAAGCGTTCCGGAAACAAGCGCCAATACTGCCGAGAACATCAACAGGCCATAGCCGATCTGATAGACCGGCACGACATCCCACAGGGGAAACCAATTGAGCATGAACATAATGGCGAGCATCTGGGCAATGGTTTTCCATTTCCCCATTTGAGACACCGCCACTGCCGCCCGATTGCCTGTTTCGGCCATCCATTCCCGCAGCGCAGAGATCAGTATCTCTCGCCCGATAATGACGATAGAAGCCAACACCAACCAGATATCCCCATTGGCATAGACCAGCAAAATCAGTGCGGCCGCCACAATGAGCTTGTCCGCGACCGGATCAAGAAACGCGCCGAACGAACTTTGCTGATTCCAGCGCCGGGCAAGATAACCATCCAGAAAATCCGTGGCTGCTGCCAGACCGAAAATCCAGGCCGACAACGGACGGGCGGAGTCTTCCGGTGCAAACAGGAAAACCATCACGAGTAACGGGATGGCTGCAATCCTGAGCCAGGTCAGAAACAGGGGAACATTCATGCCTCGCGTTCCTTGGCGACGGATGGGGATGCAGGTAGGGAAACGGGATTGAGCCGATCCATGACTCGCGTGGTTTCAGCATCGAATTGTTCGAGCGTCAGTTCATCCGGCCGAAGGGCGATCAGCCAGCCGGTATCACCCCAGTCGCCCGTTACCATGCGCGTGCGTCCGGACGACAAGTGATGAATGGCGGGTCGATGTGTGTGGCCGTGAATCAGGACAGCGGCGTGGTGCGCATCCATCAGGTTTTCGACAGCGGCGGCGTTCACATCCATGATGTCCTCCGGCTTCGAGCTCGATTCCGACCGGCTACGGGCCCGAAGGGCCTGCGCCGTGGCGATTCGCTCCGCAAGCGGGCGCGCCAGAAAATCACACTGGAATGCCGGCGAACGCAATTGCTGGCGCATGGCCTGGTAGGCGGCATCATCCGTACACAAACTATCACCGTGGCAGAGCACAATTCGGGTGCCATTGACGTCGAGCTCGTAGACTTCGGGGAGCAGCTGCGCCCCGATACGGTCCAGCAATGCCTGACCGATGAGAAAATCCCGATTGCCGGTCTGCAGATATTTCCGGCACGGCAAGGCAGCCAACTGGTCAAGCGCCGCCGACGTGGCCGGATCGACGGGTTGATCGTCACCCACCCAGTAATCGAACAGGTCGCCCAGAATATACAGCGCCTCGGCCTGCTCGGCCCGCTTGATGAGTGTGTTGAACGGGCCAAGGGCCGCTCCATTCCCTGGCGACAGGTGCAGGTCGGCGATAATCAGGGATTCAGACATCACGGCTCTTATGCGGTCACGCGGACTGCTTCAGTGATCAGGATGTCTTCGGCGGGCACATCGCTGTGTCCCATGCGACGGCCGGTCGGCAGGGTTGCCATGGCGTCGACGACTTCCATGCCCTTCACCACATGGCCGAATACGGCATAACCGTAACCTTGGGGGTTGCTGGCCGTGTAGTTCAGGAAACCGTTGTCCTTCAGATTGATGAAGAACTGACTGGTTGCGGAATGCGGGTCACCGGTGCGGGCCATCGCAAGTGTGCCACGCGCATTCTTCAGGCCGTTATCGGCTTCATTGTGAATTGGCGGCATCGTCTTCTTCTGTTCCATATCCGGCATCAATCCCCCGCCCTGCGCCATGAATCCCGGAATCACGCGATGAAAAATCGTGCCGACATAGTGTCCGCTATCCACGTAGGCAAGGAAATTGGCCACGGTTGCTGGCGCCTTGGCGGCATCCAGTTCGATTTCAATGGTGCCCAGACGGGTCGTAAAGGCAACGTGCGGATTGGTAGGGTTTGATTCGCTCATTAAAATAACTCTTTAAGTAAATGGTTTTGAACGGAATGATCTCAAAATAACCGGCGAATTGCCGGCCCGGGAGCAATCCCCTGTCACATTTTAAGCGACGAGCAGGTTGAGATTCAGCCATAAAGCCGCAATCATAACGGCCTTATCGCTCGGAATCGAACCATTATGCTGGTTATTTATGACACCCACGCTCGAAAGAAACGTGAATTCATTCCACTGAACCCACAGGAAGTCCGCATGTATGTCTGCGGAATGACCGTCTATGACCGTTGTCATATCGGTCATGCCCGCGTGATGGTGGTGTTCGATATGGTGACCCGCTACCTCCGTCAATTGGGGTTCAAGGTCACCTATGTACGCAATATCACGGACATTGACGACAAGATCATTGCCCGTGCGGCGCAGAACCAGGAAAGCATTCAGGCGCTGACCGAGCGGTACATCGTTGCCATGCATGCCGATGCCGCCGCCCTCGGCTGCCTTCCCCCCGATCTTGAACCGCGCGCCACCGAATCCGTTGGCGACATGGTGGCCATGATCGAGGCACTGATCGACCGTGGACATGCCTATCGAGCCAATAATGGCGATGTCTATTTCGACGTATCGACCTTTGATCGGTATGGCGAACTTTCCGGACGACAGCTTGAAGATCTTCGCGCCGGTGCGCGGGTCGAAATTGACGAAGCCAAGACCGACCCCCTGGATTTTGTCCTGTGGAAGGCGGCAAAACCGGGCGACCCAAGCTGGTCCGCCTCTTTTGGTGCGGGCCGCCCCGGCTGGCATATCGAATGCTCCGCGATGTCGACCAAAGCCCTGGGCAATCAATTCGACATTCATGGTGGTGGGCAGGATCTCCAGTTCCCGCATCACGAAAACGAGATTGCCCAGAGCGAATGCGCCACCGGCTGCCATTACGTGAACTACTGGATGCATAACGGTTTTGTGCGCATCAATGAAGAAAAAATGTCCAAGTCACTGGGTAATTTCTTCACTGTGGCGGATGTAATGGCGCGTTACCCTGCCGAGGTCATCCGCTTCTTCATCCTGAACAGCCATTACCGCAGTCCGCTGAACTATTCAGAACAGAATCTCGATGCCGCGCGCGCCAGCCTCAGTCGTTGGTATACGGCGATGAAAGCCGCGCCGAGTGGCGGTCAGCCGCTTGAAGAAATCATGACCCGGTTTTACACCGTCATGAACGATGACTTCAATACGCCCGAGGCGCTGGCGTTGATTTTTGATCAGATCAGTGAGCTCAACCGACTTAAAACCAGTGATCAACACGTGGATCAGCAGCGGGCGGCACAACATGTGGCAACGCTTCAGGCCATGGGTCGTATACTGAACCTTGGACAGCAGGAGCCGGATCATTTCCTGCGCTGGGCGCCAGTGGAAAACCATGACGAAGGTCTGGATAATGCAGCGATTGAGCAGAAAATTGCCGAACGCAGCGCAGCGCGTTCGAGCCGTGATTTCGCCGCATCCGACCGCATCCGCGACGAGCTTCTGGCTGCAGGCATCATTCTCGAAGACAGTGCGGGCGTCACAACCTGGCGTCGCGGCTGAACACACACACCCAATTTTACGATCCCTCACCGGCGAGACTTCATGACCACTCCACAAATCATCCAGCCTGAAGGTTGGGTTTATCACCTCTCTCATACCGATCTGGATGGCTACGGCGCCCAGTTCATGCTGAAGGCTTCAGGTCTGAAGGCGTTCTTCTTCAATGCCGATTACCGGGATATTCCGCTGGCAATCGATCAAATCGTCGAGCAGATTCTGGAAAAGGGCGAACCCGCCGCCCTACTGATCACCGATCTGAATCTCTCACTGGATCAGGCTGAACAGATCGACAAGCGCTTGCGTAAACTCAAGGTGCCCACCACCCTGCAATTGCTGGATCATCATGCGACCGGCGCCGACTGTGCCGCCAAATTCGCTTGGTACCACCTCGATACCGAGCGCTGTGCGACCAAACTGGCCTATGAATCCGTCGCGCACCTGTTACCTGAAGCGCAACGCGCCCAATATGCCGAGCGCGCCAACTTTGTCGATCGTGCCGATCGCTGGCTCAAGGACGAACCGCAGTTCCGCAAGGCGCTGTATTTACTGGGACTTGTGATGCAGGACGATCATCTGGCGCCACCGCTGCGCGAACTCAAACGCACCTACCGTTTTCATCTGATCGAGCAGTTTTTCGTCGCCCACGAACGAGGCGACAACCTGGAAACCATCGAGCGCAGTTTGTACGACCTGCGCAAGCAGTTCCTCGAAGGCCGGATCGAGAAGAGTGACTTCGATGATCCGGAATTGCCGTTGAACGACAAGTTTCACCTGCTTTCTGCCGCCGTCCTCGACGAAAATACCGTCCCCATGGTGGATATCGATGGCCATCGCGCCGGTATCTTCTTCAACTGGCCGCACGATGTCTGGCGCGGCGTCATCATGGACATGATGGAAACCCGCCAGAAAATGGATATCGCGATCAGCGTGCGCGGCAACGGCAAGCTCTCCCTGCGCGCCAATCCCGGTGTTGATGTGGGTGCGATTTCGGCCAAGTACTTCCGGGGCGGTGGCCATCCGGGGGCAGCGGGCGGCGAACTCAAGGACAATCGCCTGCGGGATCTGGATCATGCCGTCAGCAGCATCAAGCAGACCGTCAGTCCAGCCGCCCCGGTCGCTACCGCCAAGCTGGGCAGCATGATCACCATCCAGCCGCCTCGTGCCGGCGCGCAGAAGAAAAAATCTCCTGCGCCTCAGTGAGGTTTTCGGATTGAGCTCCCTTTATCCGATGTATCGAAACCCATGAGTACCGCCGTCATCACGCCGGCGGGCTTTGATCGCCTGCAAGCTGAACTCGACCATCTGTGGCGGGTCGAACGACGGTCCGTGGTTCAGGCCGTTTCCGAGGCGGCGGCTCTGGGTGATCGCTCAGAGAACGCTGAATATTAGAAATAACCCCAACACATATACTATTATTTAATTTAATGATTTAAATCATGAGCTTACAATTATTATACATACCATATTTAATGTACTATTCTATGGAAGCAGCAGAATCATGATCGATGGGGGAGTAAAGCAACCCGGTCAGCCAACAGTGCCTGAGTTTTCAAGCAGATACGGGCTTAGAGTGCGGAAGACATGGCTAATAAGATTTTTAAGCATTTTCTAGTTGCTTTATTTCTCTTCATTTTGCCCAGTGCCAAGAATGGATTTTTTGGTTTTTTCAATGCAATGGATACTATCAGATAATGGAAAGTGTTGATTATTATATTTGTTATACAGAAGTGCTTGCTCAAGATGAAATTGATCTTATAAATGCATATTGGGAGCTTTCAGCAGATAAAATATATCCTTTTAAGTACAAATTAAGTCAGCTTGACAGCATCAAGACGTTTTCACACAGAAGAATCCTGTCAAATTATGTGATCGATAGATCTTTTTTTTCATCAAATTCCTGTAAATTTGATTGCAGGTCTTGTGGCAGAAAATTACTTTTCAGCTCTAGAGAAATGTTTCGCACCTTAAGTAAAAACATCCCCAGTATTTGCAGGGAGTGTGAAAAAAAAATAACAAATGAAGTTGCAGCTTCATATTTAAATAGATTGGGTGATATTCTAAAGTCCATAAAAGTCCGCCCTCTTGATGAAAAACCCCTTGAAAAATTATCTTATATTAATATACTTTTTTTAACCATTTTAACTGATCATGTTAATATCCAGCCTATAAAATCATACGATATTGAAAATATGATCACTGGAGTAATAGATCTTGAAAATGAAATAATCAATGATTTATCAGAGATTGGTTTGATTTACGCCTGCTCTGAATCCTCTCTAAGAAATCTGCATATTGAATACAATTTGGCTCACAAGTTCTTTATCAAAAATGAGAAACAAATAGATTATAAAATGGCATCTCTTCTTAATGAGTTACCGAAGTCATTTCCCAAGATTGGAATACATGTATTAATACCGGAATCATTCGACACCATTCAGGATTATAAATATTTTCTGAATTCTGGATTAATATACCGTCCAATTAATGATTCTGATTTAAAATCAATTTATGAGATTATTATAAATATAAAGAAAAATCTGGCGTATGTGCTATTAAATACCTCCATCAATAAATACAACATTAAGACGGAAAAAAACCATAAGCTCGATTCCCTCCTGAGTTTTCTTGTTGAAAAATACTCTATGCCGATTGTTTATTCATTTATTAACTTACAGTGCAAGAACGCTGCTGCGTCCTTCCAGTCCAACCCCAGTGCACCTTATTATGTTAGAAATAAATATCTCGCCAAAATTATCGAAAACAACCTTAAGTATCTTGAAAAAAGTCCAACATTTATTTTTCCAAAGGAATTGCCAAAATTTATAGCCAAATCAAAAATAGAAATTTTTTTTCTTAACTGGCTAGGCCCACCTGGTTTGATGACTTGGGAAAAACTGAGTGTTGAAAAAATAGTTGAGTTCTGGGTTAATACATATGAAATTAACGTAGAAATTGCTAGTTCTTATGATAATTCACAAAAATAGTAAATGCATACAATTCGTGGTTGCAGTCATAGGGGTACATTGTTGTCCATAGATCTAGTCACCTATATATAGTTATAGCGAGATTAGGCTATAACTACCCACAGGAAACCTGTGGTTCTCAGGATTCGTCCGAGTACCCAGCGTTCGAAGGTCGGGCACCTTTATATGATCGTCCAGCATTTCATCATATGCGATACATGTGTTCACTCACATTCAATGGACGAACAAATACGGTCAGACTGCAAGCTATGCCCGTGCCGACGAGGAGGCCACCAACGATATGTGGCTTGGGTGAACTCACCAAGAAACCCATCGGGCTGCTTCTCGGCCTAAGCTGCCGATGGATATTAGATGAACTAACGTCCGCTATGAATCCGTCATCGGCCAAGAGCAGGAACGTGTTGCCAAAAATCTTAACTCTCTGTCCGGTTTTGGTTGACCACTACATAACGGCAGAGCCTATGACGCAACTACCGAGTCCGATAGCATAGGCCGCTAACATCAAGTTTTCCGCTGCCAGCCAGCAGTCAGCTTCCACAAAAGGGCCGGATGCTTTGGCACAGATGACGATGAGTGTGCCTTCGTCGTGAAAGATATTGAAATATGGGTCAGAGAACGTGTCGATGGCATGACTACCGGCTTGGTGTGTGGTATGTAACCGATTGATAAAAAGTGGCTTGGCAATGTCAGACAATTGCTTCAATACTTGTTTATCCTGAACTACAACGAACGCACATGGTTCTTCATGCATGGCAGTGGGTGCCCGCACGGCTGCTTCCAGCAATGTTTGAATTGTTTGTCGGTAATTTTAGCTGACGTATATGCACGCACAGATCGTCGCGCCTGAATGATGTCAAATACATTGTGTCCTGGTTGTATCACATCTGATTGAGTCATTCTGCTAGTCTCCGAAAATAAAAATGCTTGAATTTATTTGCACTATTGACGGGGCAATGGCTCTTGTTTCAATTTTTTCTATGAAAAATATAATCCCACAGTGACATGGTAACACCATAGTTATAATGAGGGGAATGATGATGAATCGCATGCAGGCGGGTACGTTTTTTTATCCATGCGTTTTTCAATCGCCAGTGGTGCATTGCGTGGTGAATTATACCGTACACAAAATATCCGATGGTGACGCCCAAGGTAAATCCAAGCCCATTCCATAAGCCACCAATCAATGTGGCAGGTAGCCAGACAAGCACAATGATTAACGTAAAACTTATAATTGTGGGTGTTGCAATCAATGACTTCGGGTGGATGTGATGATCTTCATGCATTCGTTGAAAAGGCTGTATGGCATGAAATAGAAATCGATGCATGACATATTCAATAAAACTCCAGCACAGCAACCCCCCGCCTATCGATAAAACCGTTTCAATCAATGCTTGGTTAGGAGTGTATAAACGGATACAAAGCGATAGAGTGAGTATGGCGGCCAAATAGACGACATAGTCCGCGTAATAGGAAAATGCTGTGTGTCTGGATGTGAATATATTCATAATTATTCCCTTGCAGAAGGGCTGAGATCAATCCAGTTGCAGCCATTCATCGAACTGAACGATAAACGGATGAGCGCCCTTGCTTGCCTAGCACCACTTGCCAGAGTTGCCCTTGTCCGGAACGGAAGAAGCCAGCGCAGGACATCAGGTAATATTTCCACATGCGATAGAAGCGCTTGCCATATTTGTCCGACAGTTGTGGCCATCCGCGGTCAAAATTTTCCCACCAGGCCATCAGCGTTCGGTCGTAGTCCGGGCCAAAGTTGTGCCAGTCCCCGATGAAGAAATGCTGTTCCACATTAGCGGTGATTTCCTGTGCGGAGGGCAGCTTGCCATTGGGGAAAATGTATTTGTCGATCCAGGGGTCAGTGTTCGAGGTTGTGCTGGTGACACCGATGGTATGCAGCAGGAACAGGCCGTCGTCCTTGAGCAGACGATTGACCACTTTAAAATAAGTCTGGTAATTTTTCGGGCCGACGTGTTCAAACATTCCGACGGAAACGATCTTGTCGAATTGCCCCATCAGATCACGGTAATCCATCAGTTCAATGGAAACAGGTAGCCCAGCGCAGCGATCCTGGGCGAGTTTTTGCTGCTCCTTGGAAACGGTAACACCAACCACTTCGACGCCATAATGCTTTGCCGCGAAGTACGCCAGACCGCCCCAGCCGCAGCCGATTTCCAGCAGACGCTCGCCGGGCTGCAAATCGAGTTTTCGGCAGATCAGATCAAGTTTGTCGAACTGTGCCTGCGTCAGGTTCGTGGCGTCGCGCCAATAACCGCAGGAGTAGCTCATGCTGGGGTCGAGCATGGCTTCGAACACATCGTTACCGATGTCGTAATGGCGTTCGCCAACCTGAAAGGCACGATGGCTGGATTGCAGGTTGAACAGTTTTTGTCGCAGAATTTCGCCAAGCAGCCGCAAACGCACCCATGTACCCAGCCTTTCGTCAATTTTTGCACGCAAAACCCTGTGGAAGAGCTCATCCATCTGTGTGCAATCCCAGAAACCTTCCATGTAGGCCTCGCCGAAGCCAAGGGAGCCTTCGGTGGAAATCAGATCGTAGACACATTCGTCATGCACCTGGATATCCCAGGGCTCATCACCGTTGAACTGAATTCCCGCTTCGGCCGCCAGCTCACTTAGTACTGATGGGGGCTTGGGGAAAGCCTTTAAATTCTGTTGTCGGGATATTTCGGCATGAGTGATTTGCTGCATGGAATGTTCTCCAGAATAGAAAAATCCTAATACAAATTTAGTTGCTTACACTGAGCGGTCTGCAGATACCAGCCAACCAGGAGTATGCCAAATAGGCTGTCAGCTAAGAGCGAGCTTTACCTGTTACGTGTTATGACAATGGGGCGCAAATTAGGCCTAGGGCCGGTCCGGATGGAAGCGTGACACGATTAATAAATAAATTGAACAGCCCCTCTCGTCCACCAAGATGGACCATCTTAAAGGGAATAATTCCGCAGTGACATCGATAAGAAAGTTGTGGGTTGATAATGTCCTTATCAATAAGTTTGATGTTCGCAAGGCTTGGAATCAGCGTTGAAATATGCCGACTTTTCAAATCGGCGTACGGATAACCAAATGTTTCCTGTGTATGTTCACAACAATCAAGTATCTGACCATCTTTGTTAACCCAGATACGACATGATTTTGGCTCAATGCTCAGCAATGTCCGTTGTTGCGCATGGGTGGATAGATTGTTTGTCAACACAGTGGTCATGATAACTCCTACTTCAAAATGCTGGGTATTGTCGGCATCACTAAAAACCAGATCGCCGTGACGCATATGAAACTGGGTTTATTCCACTGTTGAACGCTCTACCGTGACCCTAGTTGGGTTCGTCGTCCTCGTTGTGGAAACGTTTTCCAATCCAACACTCATACGAGCCATTTGTTCGGTTGCGCATTTCTGATGCGTAACCAGATGATGGAGTCAATGCACTCTATTAAGTTGTGATTCTGCCTCCAGCCAGTCTTCAATCTCATATCCGGGTATAAAGCCACGCGCTTCCGCCCTGTAGTAAGCTGCAGTTGCATTGTGCTCATATTCGTTCCCATTTTCTTTGCGTGATGGACTTCCCTTCGACGTAATGGATGAACCAGAGATGGCGGTTTTGGGCTTCTTTACAGTCGTGGTCATTTTTTCTATTTCCTTCTAGGGTTGACTCAGTTCGGCGGCAAATTACCACCTTGTGACTGAGGTTATCATGCAAAAATCATTTGCAACCTTTTTTTTGAAAATCAAGTAAAGGCAAACCCTTATTGCGTCATCGTCCAGGACCTTATATCTAGTCTACGGCCGGAATGCAGCACATATCAGACCTGATTTTCTAGGAACTCAACCGGCCGGTTTGATCGAGATGCCGACTTTTGGATCAACCCACCTGACGGCCACCTCTGGGCTCATTACAAGATGTCCTCTTCTGCACACAACTACTTTCCGGGGGGGCAGTGGGGTGGTTTGATTGTAGGTGCCCATCAGTTCATTGATTTTATTCACTTTTCAGGCATTGCCATGGTGAATTTCTTCAATGATGTAGGGTTTAAGGGAGACTGTGCGGCACGGTGATAGTTCCCTTTACTTGCTATTGATCGCTGCCGCATGATGCACGTTAGGGAACATCCCTGTGCCGCCCGCAAATGAAGGAGTCACAGATGAACACACCTGAACGCGAACTGGCGGATTATTTGGCGGATATGTCCGAACATGCCGAGATTCGAATCGGTGTACCCTTACCCTTGGGTACGGATGAATCGGAGGGCGGGGTTAATTTTGCATTGTTTAGCCGTCATGCCACGCGCGTCCGACTTTTGTTTTTTGCACGCCCAGAAGATTCAGAACCCGTCCGCTGGATTGATTTTGATCCTGTGCATAATCGTACCGGCGATGTTTGGCATGTGTGGGTTGCCCACATCCATCCCGGCCAGCTCTATGCCTATCGGGTGGATGGGCCCTATGCGCCGGAAAATGGTCACCGGTTTAATTTCAATAAGCTGCTTATTGACCCGTTTGCGACCGCGATTACCCCGCTACCCAACTGGGATTTCACCCCAGCGCTTGGTTATGATCCACAGCACCCCGAATCAGAAGTTCTCCTCTCAAAAACAGATGATGCTGGAGCCATGCCCAAGTGTGTGTTCACCCATGAGCAATTTCACTGGCATGACGATCAACCGCCCAGACATCCTTGGTCTGACACGGTTATTTATGAATTGCATGTTCGGGGGTTCACAATACACCCCAGTTCAGGTGTCGAGCACCCCGGCACCTACCGGGGTGTGATCGAAAAAATCCCCTATCTTCAAGCGCTGGGCGTCACAGCGGTCGAGCTCATGCCTGTGCATGAATTCAACGATGATCATGTGTTGGGTTTTAATCCGAACACAGGCCAGCCCCTGACCAATTTCTGGGGTTACGATCCTGTTTCATTCTTCGCACCGAAGGCCTCATTCAGCAGTGCGGGTGGTTTAGGTCATCAGAAACTAGAATTTAGAGAGATGGTGTTGGCGCTGCATCAGGCGGGCATTGAAGTCATTCTGGATGTCGTGTTCAACCACACGGCTGAGGGCGATGAACGGGGGCCTACGCTGTGTTTTCGCGGGATTGATAATGTTATTTTTTATCTTTTGGAAGGCAATCCTCGTTACTACAAAGATTTCACAGGTACCGGCAATACCATCAATGCCAATCATCCGGTGGTTCGAGATCTTATTTTGTCGGCCCTGCGCTACTGGGTCACCGAGATGCATGTCGATGGTTTCCGGTTCGACTTGGCTTCCGTGCTCGGGCGCGATAGCAGTGGTCAATTACAAGCCGATGCCCCACTACTTGCCCGAATCGCCGAAGATGCGATTCTGCGCGATGTAAAAATTATTGCCGAAGCCTGGGATGCCGCCGGTGCTTATGAAGTGGGCAGTTTTTCGGAGCGTCGGTGGTCTGAATGGAACGGCCATTATCGCGATGATGTACGCCGTTTTTGGCGCGGCGATAATGGGATGCGCGGGTTGTTCGCCAACCGCATCTGTGGCAGTGCTGATATCTATACCCGCTCAGGCAAAGGGCCGGATGGCAGCATCAATTTCATCACCTGCCACGATGGCTTCACTCTCAATGATCTGGTGAGTTACCGAGGGAAACACAATTATGCCAATGCGGAGAACAACCAGGACGGTACCAATGCAAACTACAGTGAGAACTATGGTGCGGAGGGCGAAACAACTGACACTGGCATTGATGTCATTCGAAAAAAACAGATCAAAAACCTCCTGCTGACACTGCTCATCTCTCGCGGTGTGCCCATGATCTTGAGTGGTGATGAATTCCGACGTACGCAAGGCGGAAACAATAATGCCTATTGCCAAGATAATGAAACCAGTTGGGTCGATTGGACGCATCTTGACGAACATGAGGAAATACATTGGTTTATCCAAGGGTTGCTGGCATTTCGTCGTGCACACCCCGTTTTGTCAAGGGAGCAGTTTTATACCGACGCGGATATTCAGTGGTTCGGCAGTGAAGGCAAACCACCCGATTGGGGCGATACAAAGGCAAAATTTCTGGCTTGCCGGATTCGTGAGGATGATCAAATCGCACTGTGTCTGGCATTCAATGCCAGCACCGATGATGTTCCCTTCCTGCTGCCGCCTCTGTTGCCTGAGTTTAAATGGTACGTTGTGGCCGATACCAGCCAGAGTCCTCCTCTGGATATTTTCAAACAGGGCGAGGAACCCCTTTGGGCGCACTCAAAAACATACCCGTTAAGACCACGCTCCAGTGTCATACTCATGGCTCAATGCAAATAGTGATCAAAAATCCTTCAAAGCTATGCAAATAGACCTAAATCAGGAGAGCCTTATGATGGTTACATTCACATGCAAAGCAGACTCCAGCATTACCATGCCTGAACGGGATGCCTTTTTTCTATTGGAAATCATGGGTCAAAAAAAAGTCATACCCGGCTCTCTTTTAGAGGAGGATGTGCCCAACGTACTTAAGCGACTAAAGCTCGCTCTTGATGCGGCAAACGCAGCAAATACCCCGGAAGGACTCGCGGAGGTCAATAGCCTTAAAACGGTTGAGTCAATGGCACGAGTCCTTGTTGATTTGCTTGAAGCGGCAGAAAAAAATACCTGTAATGTGACTTGGTTCGAAGCGCCCAGTCTAGTTTAAATGGGTTTGGTGGCGTTACCGAATGCCACAGAGCATGAGTCATCGCGGTAACTGTGGGTTCTACCCCGACATTACGGACACTTCAAAGGAGCCCTGGACTTCCTGCTGACTGGTACGGAATAACGAGGTGACTACAATTAACACTTTCACAAAAGTTCGTGAAAATTGGGTGGAACTCCCTTCCTTATTCGCGAATGACCAATCTAATTGCTGTTTGAAGGTGGGGTTAAACATGGCAAAGGTATCTTTACCATTGTCCGATGTGTATAAATTACTCGAGCTAGGCCCGGTTGTTCTTGTCACCACTGACGGTACCCCATGTTGAGTAGCGGTTCGCTTTAGAGTCCAGGTTCAAATGTAACCGCCTTTGCAGCAAGCTGCTTGGCATATTGTGCGGGCGTCAGCCCACCAAGGGCTTTCTTCGGTCTTTCCTCGTTGTACTCACGGG
>DATKTJ010000145.1:0-2583 GCA_035531235.1 Halothiobacillus sp.
CCCCTCCAAATTTGGAATGGAAATGGTCATTCGCTAAACCGTCAGATACTTCTGTACCAGCTTCTCGTTCAAATCCCCCATGGCACCGGTTGCCTGGATATGGCCGCGTTCCATGATGGCGAAGCGGTCGGCGACCTGGCGGGCGAAGGGCAGTTTCTGTTCGACCAGCAGCACGCCGAGGCCCAGTTCCTGATTCAGGCGGCGTAGGACCTGGCCGATTTCGTGGACGATATTGGGCTGGATGCCTTCGGTCGGTTCGTCGAGCAGCAGGATTTTCGGATCGAGCACAAGCGCCCGGCCAATGGCGAGCTGTTGCTGTTGACCGCCGGAGAGGTCGCCACCGCGCCGGTTCTTCATTTCCAGCAGTACGGGGAACAGGTCGTAGATTTGTGCGGGAATTCTGCGTAGCCCATCGCGGCGACCGGCGAGGGCGAGCTTGAGGTTTTCCTCCACGGTGAGCAGGGGGAAGATTTCCCGGCCCTGTGGCACGTAGCCGATGCCGGCGCGTGCGCGCTGTTCGGTGGCTTGGCGGGTGATTTGCGTGCCGTTGAACTGGATGTCGCCGCTGCGTATCGCGACCATGCCCATGATGGCGCGCATCAGGGTGGTTTTGCCCACGCCGTTGCGCCCGAGCAGGCAGACGAGTTCGCCTTCGGCGAGGCTCAGATTCACGTCGTTGAGGATGTGGCTGCCCCCGTAATACTGGTTCAGGCCGGTGATGTCGAGCATGGTGTCTCTCCCAAATAAACCTCGATGACGCGCGGGTTGTTTTGCACGGCGCTCAGGCTGCCTTCGGCCAGCACGCTGCCCTGATGCAGCACGGTGACGGTGCGGGCGATCTTGCGGACGAAGGCCATGTCGTGTTCGACCACCACCACGGTGCGTTTGCCCGCGAGGCTGACCAGCAGTTCGGCGGTGCGCGCCATTTCTTCGCCGGTCATGCCCGCGACGGGTTCGTCGACCAGCAGGATGCGTGGGTTCTGCGCCAGCAGCATGCCAATTTCCAGCCATTGCTTCTGGCCGTGCGAGAGGGTGCCCGCCAGCTTGTGCCGATGTTCGAGCAGACCGATGGTGATGAGGATTTCGTCGATCTGTTCGCGTTCCGCCGCCGTGCGCTTGGCGCGCAATACGGCCCAGGGCGAACGGGAACCGGCGAGGGTGAGTTCCAGATTGTCGGCCACGTCGAGGTGTTCGAACACGGTGGGCCGCTGGAATTTTCGCCCAACGAGGCCGCGGGCGATCTCGTGTTCCGGCAGGGCCAGCAGGTTGATGTTCTGGCCGAAGAATACCTGTCCCTTGTCGGGTTTGCGGCGGCCGGTGATGACATCCATCATCGTGGATTTGCCCGCGCCGTTCGGGCCGATGATGCAGCGCAGCTCGCCATCGTCCAGGGTGAGGTTCAGGCCGTTCAGGGCCTTGAATCCGTCGAAACTGAGGGTGACGTCTTCCAGATACAGAATCGGGCCGTGGCTGACGTCTGGTTCGTTGGGTGCATAGTGGGCAATGCGTTCGCCGGTGTTGGTGCCGGTGACCACGAAATCGCTGATCGGGTCGCTCATGGCTTGGCCTCCTGTACCGGGTTGCTCGGTGTGTCGGGATGCTGATCGGCCCGAAAATCAACTGGGGTGGATTCTGTCGGTGCCGCCGGTGGGGGTTCCGGTTGCTCGTCCGAAGACTGCTTGCTTCGCCGTTGGAGCAGCCCGGCCAGACCCTTGGGCAGGAATACCGTGACCAGAATAAACAGCCCGCCCAGAACGAACGGCCAGAGGTCGGGGGCGATGGTGGTCAGCTCGGTCTTGCTCCAGTTCACGGCAAAGGCCCCGATGATGGCGCCGAACAGGCTGCCGCGCCCACCGATGGCGACCCAGGCCACGGCTTCGATCGAGCTGAGCGGCGAGAATTCGCCCGGATTGATGATGCCGACCTGGGGCACGTACAGCGCTCCAGCCACCCCGGCCAGCATGGCCGAGATCACGAAGACGAACAGCTTGTACTGGGCGACCTGGTAGCCGCAGGAGCGGGTGCGCGGTTCGGCGTCACGAATCGCCACTAGCACGCGGCCCAGGCGGGAGTTCACGATCCAGCGGGCAAGCAGATAACCGAGAATCAGCGCCACGCCAGCGGCGACGAACAGGCCGACGCGCGTACTGTGTTCGGCGATCGGCAGGCCGAGGATGTCCTTGAAGTCGGTGAGGCCGTTATTGCCGCCGAAGCCCATCTCGTTACGGAAGAACGCCAGCATCAGCGCATAGGTGAGGGCCTGGGTAATGATGGCGAAATACACGCCGGATACCCGCGAGCGGAATGCCAGCCAGCCGAACAATCCGGCAAGTAGCCCCGGCACCAGCAGGATCATGATCAGGGTGAACCAGAAATGGTCGAACCCATGCCAGTACCAAGGCAGTTCGTGCCAGTTCAGGAACACCATGAAATCGGGCAGATCCGGATTGCCGTACTGGCCGCGCGTGCCGATCTGCCGCATCAGATACATGCCCATGGCATAGCCGCCGAGCGCGAAAAACGCGCCGTGACCGAGCGAGAGAATGCCGGCAAAGCCCCAGATCAGGTCGATCGACACGGCCA
>DATKTJ010000146.1:0-17345 GCA_035531235.1 Halothiobacillus sp.
GCCCTCCGCACCAACGGGGCTAGCCCTACGTTACCCGCCCACGATTCCAGGTTGAGCGCCCTGCCCCCATAAAAAAGCCCGCGCAACGGGCGGGCAAATCGGGGTGAAAACTGCCAGATATCCGGGTCGTAAAACCTACAACCGTTTGACTTCGATATGGTGCTTTTGCAGGGCGTAACCCAGTTTTCGCGTGGTGGTGCCCAGCAGTCGGGCCGCCTTCGCCTGAACCCAGCCGCAACGCTCCATGGCATCGATCAACCGATCCCGCTCGGACAGGGGCCGATCGAGAACGGCAACATCATCGTCACCGGCGGATGCCGGGATGGCGGGCGCCGCACCAGCGCTGGAAACCGGGGCACTTTGCGAAGGCACGGACAGCGTCACAAGCGGATGACCACCGGCGGCTGGCCGCAACGACATGGACAGACACTGGTTGCGCTGACAGGGAATGTCGGTCTGGCGAACCACCTCTCCTCCCCGCAACATGGTGAGTGTCCGCTCGACGCAGTTTTCCATCTCTCGAACGTTGCCGGGCCAGAAACAGGACATCAGGGTCTGCATGGCATCCGGATTGAACGTCATGTGCCGATTGTTTTCATCGTTGAAGCGTTCGACAAAGTAATTCACCAGCGCGGGAATGTCTTCGCGGCGCTCACGCAGCGGCGGGATAAAGATGCTGACCACATTGATCCGGTAGTACAGATCGGCACGAAACTCACCGCTGCTGACTGCCTCCTCGAGATTGCGGTTGGTGGCCGTGATGATGCGCACATTCACGCGCCGGGTCTGGGTGCCACCGACCCGCTCGAATTCGCGCTCCTGGAGCACGCGCAACAACTTGGCCTGAAACGATGCCGAGATCTCGCCGATCTCGTCCAGAAACAGGGTGCCGCCATCGGCCAGTTCAAAACGGCCCTTGCGCTCCTGCGTGGCCCCGGTGAACGATCCGCGTTCGTGACCGAACAATTCGGATTCCAGCAGGCTCTCGGGCAGCGCCGCACAGTTCAGCTTCACGAAGGGCTTGTCGCGACGTGGGCTCAGTTCGTGGATGGCACGGGCGATGACCTCCTTGCCGGTACCGGATTCCCCGCGCAGTAGCACGGTCGCCTTGCTGGGCGCCGCCTGATGCACATCGGCAAAAACAGACTGCATGGCCTTGCTGTTACCGATGACATTATCGATGTTGTAGCGCTTGCTCTGTTCCTTTTGCAGGCGGTGCTTTTCCTGAATCAGACGATTGCGTTCGGCCGTGATGCCCTGGTGCAGGCTCACGGTCTGGCCGACGAGATTGGCGACCATCTGCAACATGCGTACGTCCGAGCCGAAACTGACGCCTTTCTGCTGTTCCGTGCGATAGATGGCGAGCACACCGATGCATTCGAAACCCACCTTGATCGGCACGCCGACAAAGGCGTGCAGTTGATGGCGAGCGGAATCCTTCTGTACCGTACGGTGCAGGAATTCAGGTTCCTGGGAAGTGTCGGGGATAACCACAGGCATCCCCACCCGCATGATCTTGCCGATCATGCCTTCCCCGAGTCGATACCGCCCGCGCTCCATCTCGGCTGCCGTCAGTCCGGTCGCCGCCATCACGCCGACATGACTATCGTCCATGCGCAGCAGGATCATGGCGGGCGACATATGCAGATGGATATCCAGGGTCTTGAGCACATCGTTGAGGATGTGATCGAGATCAAGCGAAGAGCTCAGCACTTTGCTGACCTCGTACATCGCGGTCAGCTCTTGAGGATTATGAGACATGGCGTGATTCTTCATGTTGAGCGCTCTCCCCCTGGTGCACGACCGCCAAGCGCCGAAAGGGGCGTACTTGCGCGCGCATCGCTAACTCGATCCGAAACCAGACAAGTCGATGACCGGATACAGGTTTCGAACTTGGCCGACTTGCTTATAGCGTAATCCCCTTGACCAGTAGAAATCCATAATATTCGTTGTGAAATTTCGTCATACCCACAGACCGAATGTTGATCGATCCGCATCAATGGGCGGCGGATCAACAAAGGGTCCGCAATCATCAATGCCAAAGCCGCCGCATCATCAAGCGTTTCCGGGACGACTTCGCCGGATTTCACCCGCGGCGCGGCGCGGTTGAACCAGTCCGCCACCGGTCGATCCCCAAAAAAAGGTCGCAAGGTTTCGGCCTGCCAGGGTGATGAGAGCAGATCCCGAACCTCGAGCTCATGCCCTGCCGCCCGCAACTCTTTTTTCTGTCGCGCCTGATTCTGGCAACCGGGTTTTTCGTAGAACACGATTTTGCTCATTAATATCTCCATCAGCCGACCGCGGTATTGAGTTCGGGTGAGGATCGGGTTTCCTGAACGGACACAGTCCCCCGCCAGGCCAGCAATCCATCGACCTGATCGCTGACAGCCTGCTTTACGGCCGGGTCCAGACGCTTGAGCCATTCGGGCGGAATGGCCGCAGAACCGTAGTAGGCCCCGGCCAACATTCCCCCTAAAGCGCCTGTCGAATCCGCATCGCCACCCTGATTCACGATCGCGATCAGGCAATCCCGAAAATTGTCAGTACTCAGCAAATAATGAAAAACGGTGGCGACCGTATCGGCGATATAGGCGGTCGCTAACCCGTTATAAGGCGCGAAGCGAAATGCGCGGTGTCGATCGACCAGCGCTTGGGCCTGAATCGCCACATCATTCAGATCAGCACCGTGCAGCAAACCACGCACCATGTGCCCCATCGACAGGATGGCGGCATCCGAAATCGCATTGTGGTGCGTGAAATGCGCCTGGGTCAGGCTGATGTGCTCAAAAGCCGCCGCGTCGTCCAAGGTGGCCAGAACAGCGGGCAGATTGCGTACGGCCGCACCGTTTCCCGCATCCCATTCCGATTCAGCACCGCACAGGCTGTGATCCACGAGATACCGGCGGATGCCACGCCGGCAGGTATTGCCCACGTCGACCGGATTGCTTTTCAACCACGCCGCCATGCCGTCTGCAAACCGGGGCAGCGACCATTCGGGTTCGGCCAGAATACTGTCGCCCAGCACGAGACTCATCTCGGTATCGTCGGTGACCTGTCCAGCCTTCAAATGGAGCCAGCCCCCGCCGATCATGTGCCGATGCACGCCGTATTGAGATTGGATCTCACGGGGCACCATGAATTCAACGGTTGCACCGAGTGCATCGCCCACGGCCAACCCCAGATAGGAACCCAATGCCCGTGACCGCACTTCACTGTCCATGGGCTTCACCTCCCGGCTCTGTCAGTAGTAGTCCATGCGTACCGCATAGTCCCCCCCGATCACCAGATACTCCGCCTCACCTTTCAGGGGATGGCAGGGAATCAGGCCATTAAAAAAAAACACCTTCACCAGCGGCACTGCCACTTCCAGGATGATGTCGCCGAACTCGTCCGCAATCGCCCGTTCACGGGTAAACGACACGAGATTGTTCAGGCGGATCACCCCATGCCGCGCATCCTGTCGAGAAATCACCGGATGCTCCGCAAAATCGTTGGTGCCACGGTACAGGGTCAAATGTCGCTGGCCCGGCGTACCAAACCGCCGCAAAAACCACTGCGCAAACTCGAACAACAGATCCAGCTGCAGGCGGATCGAATTGTTGTCGAACCGCGAGGATGTTTTGTCCTCCATGTACCGCACCCAGGCCGGACTGCCATATCGCCCGATCACGGCGCGATGGAAGGTCGCCGGAATACCGAATCGACTTTCCACCCAGGATTTAAGAACCGCTCCCTCGGGCGAATTGCTGTCATAGCCCCAGCCGTGCAACAGCCGCAGATACTGGGCCCGGAATCGCCGGGACGCGTCACCATCGCGTGTCGTCGACGAAGGAAACTGCGCTTCCATGTAGTGCTGGAAATATGCGCCCGCCTCTTCCTGATCGGTCATTCCAGCCAGCGCCGAAAAAAGTGCCGCGTGGGTTTCCCGCGTCCCGGCGATATGCAGCGCCAAGGGAAATGCATTGAAATCGGCGCCCATCAATAACCCGGTTGGCAGACCGACCAGATTGCTGCCCATCCCCTGCGCTGGACGCCCCGCTACAGGCTTTCGATGCCGCTGCCCGGGCGTCTCAACCGTCACTACCGAAACTCGTTCGCCACGGTTGATCGAACCGCCTCCAACCGCAAGGGGGTATACAGACGGGCCACATCGCCCTGCTCGCCCTGTCCCTCGCCCGGCCCCTCGGCTGCGCTATCCGTCAGCAACAGCAAGCGGGCTTGTGGGAAACGCGACAAAACCGGATCGAGCTCTGCGCCATCACCGCCAGAGACGAACTCCGCACCCACAATCAATAGATCGGGCGGCCAATCGCGCGCCTTGGATTCCGCCGCATCAAGCGAGCCGAATTCATGGGTTTCATATTCGTCATGCAGCATGAACTGCACGGCCATACGGGCGATTTCATCCGACGTCACCACAAAGATGCGTCGGTTTCCGACCGCCAGGTTGCAATCAACACCGATTTGCATGCGCCTGCTCCTGTGTCTTTACGGGAATCGTCCGAACATCACGGGACGACTCGGCATGATCGATTTCAGCGCAGATCGCTGAAGCTGTTCGATAGATAGCAAAGCACTTTTTATGCCACGAGATTGAGTGGCGAGCACGGCACCAGACGGCACGGGCGAAAAGCCCTCAAAGGGTGGTGTAGGAACTCCGACAAACCGTCGAAAAACAGGCCACTTAGCAGAATCAAGACCACCGGAGGCTGTCCGGTGAGCGATCAGGTACAGACAGAAGCATGAACGATTGATGAGCCAGGAAACTCCGTCCCTTTCCTGACAAAGCAGCCCGGTTTGTCAGCTTTCAAACATGGGCAATCAAGGGCTAACCAATCGTATATTTAATATTAATATCAGCGTGTTACATATACTTTTCAAGTATGGCACAGCCTTTGCATTGATGATTACTGCGGAAGCAACGGCCCGCACTGGGGCACCCACTTGGGATCATCATTATCTTTGTTTAGGAGATACGGAAATGACAGCAGGTTTGCGACAAATCGCCTTTTACGGCAAAGGTGGCATCGGTAAGTCCACCACCTCACAGAACACCCTGGCGGCTCTGGCCGAAATGGGTCAGAAAATCCTCATCGTCGGCTGCGACCCGAAAGCCGACTCTACCCGATTGATTCTTCACTCCAAAGCTCAGGACACCGTTCTGAGCCTGGCCGCCGAAGCAGGCAGCGTTGAGGATCTGGAGCTGGAAGATGTCATGAAAGTCGGCTATCGCGACATCCGTTGCGTTGAGTCTGGCGGCCCGGAGCCGGGAGTCGGCTGTGCCGGTCGCGGTGTGATCACCTCGATCAACTTCCTGGAAGAGAACGGTGCATACGATGGCGCCGATTACGTCTCCTACGACGTACTGGGCGACGTGGTTTGCGGTGGTTTCGCGATGCCCATTCGTGAAAACAAGGCGCAGGAAATCTACATCGTCATGTCTGGCGAAATGATGGCCATGTATGCCGCCAACAACATCTCCAAAGGTGTTCTCAAGTATGCCAACTCCGGTGGCGTACGGTTGGGCGGGCTGATCTGCAACGAGCGTCAGACCGACAAGGAACTGGAACTGGCCGAGGCGCTGGCTGGCAAGCTGGGCACCAAGCTCATCCACTTCGTACCGCGCGACAACATCGTGCAACACGCCGAACTGCGCCGGATGACCGTGCTGGAATATGCACCTGAATCCAAGCAGGCCGAAGAGTACCGCACCCTGGCTCACAAGATCCACGCCAATGCGGGCAACGGTGCCATCCCCACCCCAATCACCATGGACGAACTCGAAGACATGCTGATGGAGTTCGGGATCATGCAGAAAGAAGACACCAGCCTCATCGGCAAAGCAGCTGGCATGTAAGGCGCGGGGTGCCTCCGCCCATGGGGAGGCACCCATCCCATCGACATTCAGGAACACATTGAGGAGGTCAACATGAGTCTGACCGCTGAAGAGGCAAAAGTCCGCAATCGGGAGCTGATCGAGGAAGTCCTCAAGGTTTACCCCGAAAAAACGGCAAAACGGCGCGCCAAACATCTCAATACCTTCGAAGAAGGTAAGCCGGACTGCGGCGTCAAATCCAACATCAAATCCATTCCGGGCGTGATGACCATCCGTGGCTGTGCGTATGCAGGGTCCAAGGGTGTGGTCTGGGGTCCGATCAAGGACATGATTCACATCAGTCACGGCCCGGTGGGCTGCGGCCAGTATTCCTGGGCATCGCGTCGCAACTACTACATCGGCACCACTGGTGTGGATACGTTCGGCACCATGCAGTTCACCTCCGATTTCCAGGAAAAGGACATCGTGTTCGGTGGCGACAAGAAGCTGGAAAAGATCATGGACGAAATCGAAGTCCTGTTCCCGCTCAACCATGGCATTACCGTGCAATCCGAGTGCCCGATCGGCCTGATCGGTGACGACATCGAAGCGGTATCCAAGAAGAAGTCCAAGGAATACGGCGGCAAAACGATCGTTCCGGTTCGTTGCGAAGGTTTCCGTGGCGTTTCCCAGTCACTGGGTCACCACATTGCCAACGACACGATCCGCGATTATGTCTTCGACAAGTCCGAAGACAAGCATCCGGAATTCCAGACCACCCCGTACGACGTCGCCATCATCGGTGACTACAACATCGGTGGCGACGCCTGGTCTTCACGAATCCTGCTCGAGGAAATGGGCCTGCGCGTGATCGCCCAGTGGTCCGGCGACGGCAGCATCGCGGAACTGGAAAACACCCCGAAAGCGAAGCTGAACATCCTGCACTGCTATCGCTCGATGAACTACATCTCTCGCCACATGGAAGAGAAGTACGGGATTCCCTGGGTGGAATACAACTTCTTCGGCCCGAGCAAGATCGAAGCGTCCCTGCGCGAAATCGCCAGCCACTTTGACGACAAGATCAAGGAAGGCGCGGAAATGGTCATCGCCAAGTACCGCAAGCTCGTCGACGACGTCGTTGCACGCTATCGCCCGCGTCTGGAAGGCAAGACCGTCATGTTGTATGTCGGTGGTCTGCGTCCCCGTCACGTGATCGGCGCCTACGAAGATCTGGGCATGGAAGTGGTCGGTACCGGTTACGAGTTCGGTCACAACGACGACTACCAGCGCACCACGCACTACGTCAAAGACAGCACGCTGATCTACGACGACGTGAATGGTTACGAATTCGAAAAATTCGTCGAAGCGGTTCAACCCGACCTGGTTGGCTCCGGCATCAAGGAAAAGTACGTCTTCCAGAAAATGGGCGTGCCCTTCCGTCAGATGCACTCCTGGGATTACTCAGGCCCTTATCACGGCTACGACGGTTTCGCGATCTTCGCCCGGGATATGGACATGGCCATTAACAACCCGGTCTGGAAATTAACCAAGACACCCTGGAAATAGGTAAACGGCGGCGGCCCCGCCGAAGTTCGGGCGGACGCCTGCCGCCCCTTTATCAAAGAGGAATGAAGCCATGAGTCAGAATGCAGACAAGGTGCTTGACCACTTCGAACTGTTCCGCGAGCCGGAATATGTCGAGATGCTCAAGAACAAGAAAGAAAACTACGAATTCGCAGAAACCGACGAGCGACTGGTACAGATCAAAGACTGGACCAAAACCTGGGAATATCGTGAAAAGAATTTTGCCCGCGAAGCCCTCACCGTCAACCCGGCCAAGGCTTGCCAGCCTCTGGGTGCTGTGTTCGCGGCTGTTGGCTTCGAAAGCACCATGCCGTTCGTGCATGGATCACAAGGTTGCGTGGCTTACTACCGCAGCCATCTGAGCCGTCATTTCAAGGAACCCAGTTCCTGCGTGTCATCGTCCATGACGGAAGATGCGGCGGTATTCGGCGGCCTGAACAACATGATCGATGGTCTGGCCAACACCTACAGCATGTACAAGCCGAAGATGATTGCCGTCTCCACGACCTGCATGGCCGAAGTTATTGGTGACGACCTGAACGCCTTCATCAAGACCGCGAAGGAAAAAGGCAGCGTACCGGAAGAGTACGACGTGCCCTTCGCCCATACGCCCGCCTTCGTCGGTAGCCACATCACCGGTTACGACAATGCCCTCAAGGGTGTTCTGTCCCACTTCTGGGATGGCAAGGCCGGTACGACCGAAGCCCTCAAGCGTGAGCCGAACAACACGGTGAACATCATCGGCGGGTTCGATGGCTACACCGTGGGCAACACCCGTGAGCTCAAGCGCATCCTGAACATCATGGGCATCGAGCACACCGTTCTGGCCGATACCAGCGACGTGTTCGATACGCCGACCGATGGCGAGTTCCGCATGTACGACGGCGGCACCACGCTGGAAGCCACCGCAGCGGCACTGAACGCAGTCGGCACCATCTCCATGCAGGAATTCTGCACCGAGAAGACCCTGCCCCTGATCGCCGAACACGGCCAGGAAGTCGTCGCACTGAACTCGCCGATCGGCGTGGTCGGTACCGACCAGTTGCTGATGGCCCTGTCGAAAATGACGGGCATTGAAATCCCGGCAGAACTGGAAAGAGAGCGTGGTCGTCTTGTGGACGCCATCGCCGACTCCACTGCGCACCTGCACGGCAAGAAATTCGCCCTCTACGGCGATCCGGATCTGTGCCTCGGCCTGACCGGATTCCTGCTCGAACTCGGCGCAGAACCGACCCACGTACTGGCCACCAACGGCAACAAGGACTGGGCCGCCAAAGTTCAGGCTCTGTTCGATTCCTCTCCCTTCGGGAAGGACTGCCATGTCTATGCCGGCAAGGATCTGTGGCACATGCGCAGCCTGCTGTTCACCGAGCCGGTTGATTTCCTGATCGGCAACACCTATGGCAAGTATCTCGAACGGGACACCGGCACACCGTTGATCCGTATGGGCTTCCCGATCTTCGATCGTCACCATCATCACCGGTATCCGATCTGGGGTTATCAGGGCGGCATGAACGTGCTCGTCAAAATCCTCGACAAGATCTTCGATGAGATGGATCAGAACACGAACATCGTCGCGAAGACCGACTACAGCTACGACATCATTCGTTAAGCACCCGAAGCAGGTACGTGTGGGGCAACAAACCCCACGCCACCTGACTTCCACCGAACAAGAGGTTTCACATGGCTAATGTGACATTTACATCGCCGGCAATGAAGAAAGACCTGACGGTCTATGCGACTGCCGGCGATACACGAACACTCCTCGCAGTAGCCAAGGAGCATTCCGTCCCGGTTCATTTCGAATGCGAAAACGGGGAATGTGGTTCCTGCGCCGTACAGGTCAGCGTGCTGAGCAACAAGACGCCGATGGCAATCCATCTGACCGAAAAGGAAAAGACCGTGCTGAAATTTTCCGGAAAGATCACCCAGGCACAGATCGCAGAAGCGGAGGTCAACGACATGCCACCGCCCTGGCGTCTGGCCTGCCAGTACATCGTTCGTGACGAGGACATCCTGGTTAAGTTCTAAGGGTGAAATTCTAGGATCGCAGCAACCCGCCGCGATCATTTTGAACAGGGGCAACAGCGGTGATTAAGCGCTGAAGCCGTTTCGGAGGTACAAGATGTTGCAGAACAAGATCCTGGAAGTCTTCAACGAGCCGGGTTGCGACCTGAACCAGACCAAGTCTGACAAAGATCGCAAGAAAGGCTGTACCAAGCAGTTGCAACCCGGCGCCGCTGCCGGGGGCTGTGCCTTTGATGGCGCCAAGATTGCGCTGCAGCCGCTGACGGATGTCGCCCATCTCGTGCACGGCCCCATCGCCTGCGAAGGCAATTCCTGGGACAACCGGGGCGCGAAGTCCTCAGGTTCCCGGCTGTACCGTACCGGCTTCACCACCGACATCACAGAGCTGGACGTGGTGTACGGCGGCGAGAAACACCTGTTCAAATCCATCAAGGAAATCGTCGAGAAATACGATCCACCGGCCGTGTTCGTCTACCAGACCTGCGTGCCCGCCATGATCGGCGATGACATCGAAGCGGTCTGCAAAGCCGCCTCGGTTAAATTCGACAAGCCGGTGATCCCGATCAACGCGCCGGGCTTCGTCGGCAGCAAGAACCTCGGCAACAAGCTCGCAGGTGAAGCCCTACTGGATTATGTGATCGGCACCGAAGAGCCCGAGTTCACGACGCCCTACGACATCAACATCATCGGCGAATACAATCTGGCAGGCGAGCTGTGGCAGATCAAGCCCCTGCTCGACGCCTTGGGCATCCGCATTCTCTCCACCATCAGTGGGGATGCCAAGTACCACGAAGTGGCCCAGTCCCACCGCGCCAAGGCGGCGATGATGGTCTGTTCCAAAGCGATGATCAATATTGCCCGCAAGATGGAAGAGCGCTACGGCATCCCCTTCTTCGAAGGCTCGTTCTACGGTATTTCCGACTCCAGCGAGTCGCTGCGCCAGATCGCACGGCTGCTCGTGCAGCAGGGTGCGCCCGATGATCTTCTGGCCCGAACCGAACACCTCATCGCATTGGAAGAAGCCCGCGCCTGGCTGCAGATGGCCGACTACGAAAATCGCCTGCGGGGCAAGCGCGTGCTGCTGATCACCGGCGGCGTCAAGTCCTGGTCCGTCGTTTCGGCGCTACAGGAAGTCGGCATGGTCGTGGTGGGCACCAGCGTCAAGAAATCCACGAAAGAAGACAAGGACCGCATCACCGAACTCATGGGGGGCGATGCCCACATGATCGACGACATGACCCCACGCGAGATGTACAAGATGCTCAGCGAGGCTCAGGCCGACATCATGTTGTCCGGTGCGCGTTCCCAATTCGTCGCCCTGAAAGCCAACGTGCCCTGGCTCGATATCAACCAGGAACGTCATCACGCCTACGCCGGTTATCAAGGCATGGTCGAGCTGGTGAAACAGATTGACCGCGCCCTGTACAACCCGATCTGGAGTCATTTGCGCAAGCCGGCACCCTGGGATGCGCGTGAAGCGGCGGCGCGGGACATGAACGCACTCACCACGGCGAGCCATGATGTCGATGCTCAGAATCCGCCCGCACAACAGATCGGGACTGATGCCGGAATGATGCAGGAGCTGCCGGCATGAGCACGGTCAGCACCAATCACAAGGCCTGCACGGTCAACCCGCTCAAGCTGAGCCAGCCGGTCGGTGGCGCCCTCGCCTTCATGGGTCTGGAAAGCTGCATGCCGGTTCTGCATGGCTCGCAGGGCTGCACGGCTTTCGGCATGGTGCTCTTCGTCCGGCATTTCCGGGAAACCGTTCCGCTGCAAACCACCGCCATGAGCGAAGTGGCCACCGTGATGGGCGGGCTGGAAAACATCGGCAAGGCCATCATGAGCATCCATCAGCGCGCCAAACCCCGCGTCATCGGCATCTGCTCGACCGGCGTCACCGAAACCAAGGGCGACGATGTGGACGGCTACCTCAAGACCTTCATGGCCGAGCACCCGGAACTCGGTGAACTCGCCGTGGTGTATGTCTCCACCCCCGATTTCAAGGATGCCTTTCAGGATGGCTGGGGCAAGACCGTCAGCCAGGTCATCCTGTCCCTGGCCGAGCCCAAGGTGCCCGAAGTGACCGGTGCCGTGAATTTCCTGGTCGGCTCGCATATGACCGTGGCCGACATCGAGGAATTGCGCGATCTCGCCGAAGCATTCGGGCTGACACCGACCATTCTGCCGGATCTTTCCGGCTCGATGGACGGGCATATCCCAGACGATTTCTCGCCCACCACCCTGGGTGGCACCACGCTCGAAGCCATTCGCAATCTGGGTTCGGCCGAACTGACCATCGCTGTCGGCGAACAGATGCGGCCGGCCGCGGAAAGCCTGATGGCCAAAACCGGGCAGCCCTATGTGCTGTTCGATCGGCTCACCGGCCTCGAATCCAACGATCAGCTGCTCGATTGTCTGAGCCAGATCAGTGGTCGGCCGGTCCCGCTCAAGTATCGCCGTCAGCGCAGTCAGCTCATGGACGCCATGCTCGACAGCCACTTCTTCTTTGGCGGCAAGAAGATCGCCATCGGCGCCGAGCCCGACCTGCTCTGGACTCTCGCCAACCTGTTCAGCGAAATGGGTGCGGAGATTGCGGCTGCCGTGACCACGACGCACTCGCCCCTGCTGGAACGGATGCCCTGTGCCGACGTCCTCATTGGCGATCTGGAAGATCTGGAGGATCGCGCCGAGGGTTGCGACCTGCTGATCACCACCTCGCATGGCCGCCAGGCCGCCGAACGTCTGGACATTCCCTTTGTGCGTATGGGCCTGCCGATCTTCGACCGACTCGGCGCCACGCACAGGTTGTCCATCGGCTATCGCGGCACCCGCGATCTGCTGTTTGAAATCGGCAATGTGCTGATGGCCCATGAACACGAAAACAACCCGCAAAGCTGGCCTTTGCCCGAGGAATACCATGCAGCACGTTCGCCGCTTGCGCTTAGTTAAGAACGCGGACGCCGATGAGAATTTTTCAACACGCTCGCGCCCGGGAGGGAATATGAAAGTTGCATTTGCCACCCAAGACATGAAAAGGGTCGACGCCCACTTTGGCTGGGCCAAACAGATTGCCATCTACGAAGTCACCGAAGACGGACACGAGTTCCTGGAAGCCGTGCAGTTCGATGGCGAGCTGGCCGAAGACGGCAACGAAGACAAACTCGCGCCGAAACTCGAAGCCATCAAGGATTGCGCGATTCTCTATGTCGCCGCTATCGGCGGCTCGGGTGCGGCCCGCGTCATTGCTCTGAAGATTCACCCGATCAAGGTCAACGAGCCCGAAGTGATCGAAGAGCTTCTGAAAAAACTGCAGGTCGTTCTGCGTGGTTCCCCACCGCCCTGGCTGCGCAAGGTATTGCGCAAGGGCCAGGAACTTTCACTCGATTTTGATGAAGAGGAATTAAGTCATGTCTGAAACCACCACCGAAGCGGTTGTCGAGCCGACTGTCGCGCCCATGGAAACCCTGTTCATCCGTGAACTCGTGAAGCAATGGCGCGCCCAGGACAGCTAGGGCACCTGGGAAAAGAAATCCGATGAGGAATTGCTGGCCCCCTATGTCATCGACAAGGAAGCCCGCAAGGCCATGCCGATCATCGGCGATCCCGATCCCGAAGTGCTGTGGCGCCTGGAGCTCTTCTACAACGCCATTGGCCTTGCCACCGAGCGGGCTACCGGCGTCATGGTTTCTCCCATGATGAAGATGAGCCATGAGGGCTTCGGCCGGATGATCCTGACCGCCGGTCGCCTGATCGTCGTCAACAAGCAGTTGCGTGATGTGCACCGCTTCGGTTTCCCGACCCTGGAGAAACTGGCCGAGGAAGGCGAAAAGCAGGTCAAGAGTGCCGAAGAAATGATCACCCGCTTCCCTGAAGTGGCCCGTTTCTAACACCCCATGAACGACACAGAGGAGAAATCCACCGTGGATGAGAAAGAGACTTTGAAAGCCGAAATCAAGCGTTTGAACGGTCAGGCCACCAAATTGAAGATGGACCTGCACGACCTCGCCGAAGATCTGCCCATTGGTTGGGAGCACACGCTGGATCTGGCGACGCAAACGCATACGGCCTATCGCGATTTAATTGCGGCCAGAGCCCGTCTGGCTGCCCTGACTGGAGACTGATGCCATGAGCAGCCTGACCGGAATCACCAAGGGGGGACTGACCTGGACCCCCCAATTCGTAGACGAGATCGATGGCGAAAAATGCATCGGTTGTGGCCGTTGTTATCGCGCCTGCGGTCGGGATGTCCTGATGCTCAAGGGCATCGACGAAGACGGCACACTCGTCGCCGCCGACGATGACGAGGCCGAACGGAAGATGATGGTGATTGAAAATCCGGAAAACTGCATTGGCTGCGAGGCCTGCGCGCGGGTCTGCCCGAAGGATTGCTACACCCATGCACCGACGAGCGCCGCCGTGGCCATGAAAGCCGGTTGACAGCAGGAGGTACCACAATGGTTGCGGGAATCTACGACTACCTGATGGATCGGCGGGACGAACATGAAGACGTGTACGAAGCCCACATCTTCGCCCAGTGCATCAGCCACAACGCCAAGGCGCCCGCCGGTTCGTTGAGCGCGGCCATGGGCCTCACCCAGACGAAATTCCGAATGCTCATCAATCGGTATTTCGCTCGGGTACTCGACGACAAGCCGATTGATCGTTGCGTCAAGGTGCATCTGAATATGTGCACAGGACAGGACTTTTCCTGCCAGTGCGACAGTGATCTGGCAGAACGGCCCAATGCCGTCCGTGCCGAAGAAATGAACGACCTGAAACTGCTGCTGCTCGACCATTGCTCCAGCTACGGCGAACACGTGGACTGGATCACTTCGATGATCGCTGCCGGTTGCCTGCAGGACAACCATCTCTGGCAGGACCTGGGACTCGGTTGCCGGGAAGAGCTGAACCAGTTGCTGGCGCGGTATTTCCCGATCCTGTTCAACAAGAACACCGGCAACATGAAATGGAAGAAGTTTCTCTACAAGCAACTCTGCGAGCTGGGCGAAGTTTCCGTCTGCCTGGCGCCCAGCTGTCAGGTCTGTATCGATTACGACCTCTGTTTCGGCCCCGAGGAAGCCACCGACTGGAATCGGTCGGCGGCCGCCATGCATTGACCGCGACCACCACTGCCCACAGATGACCTTGCTGATGAGATTACTTGATAACCAACCGGAGAGAACCGATGACCACCATTGAACTGACTGCGATTGAACAGAGCGCCTTTGCGCGGCTGGAGCAGGAAAAGCGCCTGCAAAACCCGGTGTTCCGGGGTGAAATCAACGCCAAGGGCCGTTTCGGCTTTCGGGGCGAAATCGCGATCAAGTTTTCACCCAGCATTGCCGATGAAGCCCGTCCGCCGGAAACCGTGGCCCAACAAGTGATCACCGGCGCCGAAGCGGGACAGGACAAGATCAACTTCCTGGCCTGCTATCTGTTGTCGTTCGGATACCTGGAAGATCTCGTCAGCGTCCTGGGCGATAGCCTCAGTCCCGACGGGAAGTACTTCATGTTCTGCAACAACATCGACCTGCGCAAACGCTACCAGGTCACCGTCAACGGCATCCCTTTCTATATTCTGCCGATTGACGAAGCCACGGTGTACAACGAGTTGCTGGAACTGCTCTATCTTGAGCGCGGTGACCTCAAGAAACTGGATACCGCCGGAAAAATCGATCGCATCATGGATACGGCTCTGAACTACACGGACAAATTCCCGGAAATCAGCCTCGCCGACTGCCTCGCCACGATGGGGCCGGTACGCAATCCCAATGAGAACCGTCCGGTGTAATTCCGGCACACACGATCCTGCAAAGATCCAGACCCTGTTGCCCGCGCCCGCGGGCTTTTTTTCGTCTGCTTTGTCACCTTCGCTGCAAATACGCCTCGGCCATGTAGGGAAATCAACAAAATCAGCAACCCACATTGCTCAAACAACAGAATAATCTTTTAAATAAACACCTTACGATAAATAAAAAACATGGCCCGCCTTTTGCTTTTACTTAAAGTGAATCCAACTCAATTCGAGGAGCGCGACATGCTGACACTGACAGAAAATGCGATTAACGCAGTCAAAGGTTTGATCACCGAAACCCCTGACGCCAGCGGCCTCCGCGTGATGGTTTCCGGTGGCGGCTGCTCCGGCTTTCAATACGGAATGGGCCTTGAGGCGCAATCACAGTCTGATGACACCGTCATCTCGCTGGAAGGCCTTCAGGTATTCGTTGATCAGAGCAGCGCGCCCCTGCTGACCGGTGTGGTGATCGATTACGTCGAAGACATCACCGGCGTGGGTTTCCGCTTCGAAAACCCCAATGCCTCGGCAACCTGCGGTTGCGGCTCTTCATTCACGGTCGAGGGCGACAGCCCCGCGCCTGACAAATCATCTTGCGGCCATCGAGGATAAATACCATGTGGGATTATACGGACAAGGTGAAAGAGTATTTCTTCAACCCCAAGAACACCGGGGTACTTGAAGAGGCCAACGCCATCGGTGAAGTCGGCTCCATCAGCTGCGGCGATGCCCTGCGACTCATGCTGCAGGTCGATCCGGAAACCGACGTCATCACCGATGCGCGTTTCCAGACATTCGGCTGCGGCTCGGCCATTGCATCTTCCTCCGCGCTGACGGAAATCATCAAGGGCAAAACTCTTGATGAAGCCCTGGCCGTGACCAACATGGACATCGCCGAATTCCTCGGCGGTCTGCCGCCGGAGAAGATGCACTGCTCGGTCATGGGTGCGGAAGCCCTGCATGCCGCCATCGCCAATTATCGCGGCGAGGAATGGGCGGACGATCACGAAGAAGGCGCCCTGATCTGCAAGTGCTTCGGCATTGATTCCGCGATGATCGAAAAGGTCGCCCGGGAAAACAACCTGCACACCCTGCAGGAAGTCACGTTCTACACCAAGGCCGGCGGCGGCTGCGAAAGCTGCCACGAAAAGATCGAGGAAGTGCTGGCTCAGGTTCATGGTCTGGAGCCGATCGCGGCCAAACCGGTTGCCAAGCCCGTCACCATCTCTGCGCCGGTCACGATCCAGCCGCTCATGCCCAAGCCGACGGCACCCGCCGCTGCGCCTGCGTCCGCGTCTGGTATGACGATGGTTCAAAAGATCCAGAAGATTTCCGCCGTGATCGACGAGATGCGTCCGCAGTTCAAGATGGACGGCGGCGACATCCAGCTTGTGGACGTGGAAGGCGACACCGTCAGCGTGGCGATGAGCGGTGCCTGCATGGGCTGCCAGATGTCCGGGATCACGATTTCCGGCATTCAGGAACGCCTCATGCTCACCCTCGGCCGCCCGGTTCGGGTCGTGCCCGTGTCGATGCCACAAGCCCAGTCCACTGAAACCATGGGGGCCTGATCATGACCACCACCGCGTACATGGACAACAATGCCACCACCCGCGTCGATCCGCGCGTCGTCGAAGCCCTGCTGCCCTACTTCAGCGAGTACTACGGCAATCCTTCATCCATGCACAGCTTTGGCGGTGACGTCGGCAAGCGGATGGAAGATGCGCGGGTTTCCGTGCAGAAACTCCTGGGCGCGGCGCACGACACCGAGGTCATCTTCACCTCCTGCGGCACGGAATCGGACAGCACGGCCATCCTGTCGGCCCTGGCCGCCTATCCGGAACGCCGCGAGATCATCACGAGTGTCGTCGAACACCCGGCCATCCTGAACCTTTGCGAGCATCTGGCGCGCAATGAAGGCTACACGGTGCACTACCTGCCCGTGGACAAGCTGGGCCGGATCGACATGGAGAAATACGCCGAGGTTCTGAGCGACCGCGTCGCCATCGTCTCGATCATGTATGCGAACAACGAAACCGGCACGATCTTCCCCGTCGAAACCATGGCCCGCATGGCGAAGGAAAAAGGCGTGCTGTTCCATACCGACGCCGTGCAGGCCGT
>DATKTJ010000147.1:0-19184 GCA_035531235.1 Halothiobacillus sp.
TTTTTGCGGTCGAGAGCTAGGGACAAGCGAGTTTTAATGCCACTGAATACCTTTGCTGTCATTGATTTCGAAACCACAGGGCTATCGCCAGATCATGGTGCGCGTCCGACCGAAATCGCCATTGTACTGGTCAGAAATCACAAAATTGTTGATCGCTATCAGAGCCTGATGAACCCTGAGAGGCCCATCCCCGCCGACATCCAGGCATTAACGGGCATAACCCAGGCGATGGTCCGGTCAGCGCCGCGCATTAATGTGGTGATGCAGCAAGCCACCGATTTTGCGGGCCAATATCCGTTGGTTGCCCACAACGCTGCATTTGACCGCAAGTTTTGGGATGCTGAAACACGGGAAATACACCGCCCCCGCGTACAGCCTTTTGTCTGCTCATTGCTGCTATCACGGCGGTTATTTCCAAATGCAGCAAACCATCGGTTAGGAACGCTTGTACACACATTGCACTTACCGCAAACGGGACAGTTCCATCGCGCCTTGGCAGACGCAGAGGCGACGGCTCATCTATTGATACGTATCCAGAGTGAATTACAGCAACGCTATGGAATAGAGACCATTAGCGAGGACTTGCTGTGCCGAATCCAAGCGATTGGACGAAATAAGATGGATGCTTTCATCCAAGCATATCGGAGCGACTCAGCTCGATCGCCGCGCTCATTTTGAGGTCTTCGCCAAAGCCGGGTTGTGCCAGCTTCCATCTGCTGCAATGAGTGCGTCCGCCTGTTTCGGCCCCCACCCGCCGGGTTTGTATGAGTGAACCCGGTGGTGCGTCTCAAGGACTGGATCGACTACCGCCCAGGCAGCTTCCACTGCATCCTCACGGGTGAAGAGCGCGCCATCGCCGGCCATGGCATCACTCAACAGTCGTTCGTACGGCGTTTCCGCCCCGGGTTGTTCTTCCAGCAGGTACAGCTCGTGCTGGTCGCCGACGAACTCTTTGCCGGCGCGCTTGACGCGTGCGGCGAGTGCGACGGCAGAGTTGGGAGAAAGACGGAAGCGCAGGTAGTTGGCATGCCCGTCCACCGGTGCCGAATCGTCGAACAGCCTCTGCGGTGGGGGCTTCAATTCCACCAGAACCTCCGCCGCCGATGTCGCCAGACATTTGCCGGAACGCAGATACCACGGCACGCCCTGCCAGCGCCACGAGTCGATGAACAGCCGGAGGGCGCAGAATGTCTCGACATCCGATCCCTTCGCCACCCCTAGTTCTTTCCGGTAACCCGCGTACTGGCCGCGCACCACGTCGTCCGGCTGCAAGGGGCGCATGGCTTGAAACACTTTGGCTTTCTCGCTGTGCACGGCACCATAACCCTGATAGGCCGGCGGCTCCATGGCCAGCAGCGCGGCAATCTGGAACATGTGGTTCTGGACAACGTCGCGCAGGCAACCGGCGCTTTCGTAAAACTTTCCGCGCCCCTTGACACCGAAATCCTCGGCCAGCGTGATCTGTACGCTGGCCACGTGGTCGCGGTTCCAGATCGGTTCCAGGAACGAGTTGGCGAACCGGAAATAGAGGATGTTCATGATCGCCTCTTTCCCGAGATAGTGATCAATGCGGAAAATCGAATCTTCTTTAAACACCGATAGCGCAATACGGTTGAGTTCCTGCGCCGACGCCAGATCGCGTCCGAACGGCTTTTCGACAATAACGCGGGCCTGATCGGCCAAGCCCGCCGCACCGAGCCCTTTGATCACATTCGTGAACAGCGCAGGAGGAATGGCCAGGTAATGCGCCGGATGCTTGGCATCGCCCAACGTCTGCTTGAGTTCTTCGAACGTGCCTGGATCGTTGTAATCTCCGCCCACATACCGAAGCAGGGAAAGAAGGTGTTCAAGGGCATCCCGGTCATCGATCTTGCCTGCTTGCTTGATGCTGTCCTTCGCCCGTTTACGTAATTGCGCCAGGCTCAATTTCGAGCCGGCGACACCTACGACCGGCACGTTGAGGACGCCACGCTTGGCCATCGCGTAGAGTGCAGGAAAAATCATCTTGTGGGCCAGGTCGCCGGTCACACCGAACACCACCAGCGCATCAGAAGACGTCGTAGGGCTATGCCCCATATCAGGATTCATTTTTCTTCTCATCGTGCCCGCCAAACTGCTTTCTCATCGCGGACAGAATCCGGTTGGCATAGTCCGCATTGCCGCGCGAAGAAAAACGCTCGAATAGCGCCGCGTTGATGACCGGTGCCGGCACGCCCTCCTCGATGGCAGCCAGTGCCGTCCAGCGGCCCTCGCCCGAATCCGACACTCGCCCTGAGAACCCGCTGAGATCTGCGTCCTCAACCAGCGCCGCTGCGGTCAGATCAAGCAGCCAGGACGCCACGACACTGCCGCGCCGCCAAACTTCCGTAATCTCGGGCAAGTCCAGCTCATACTGGTAAAACTCCGGGTTGCGCATCGGCGAGGTCTCGGCATCGCTATCGTGGGTGCGTTTACCGGCGTTGGCATTGTGCAGGATATTCAGGCCCTCGGCATACGCCGCCATCAGGCCATATTCGATCCCGTTGTGGACCATCTTGACGAAGTGTCCGGCGCCGTGCGGACCGCAGTGCAGATAGCCCTGATCAGCGGTGGCGGCGGGTTTGTCCCGACCCGGGGTCGGCGTTGCCGTGCCCACGCCGGGGGCGAGCGCGGCGAAGATCGGATCAAGGTGCTGAACGATGTCTTTCTCACCGCCCATCATCAAGCAATAGCCGCGCTCCAGGCCGGCAACGCCGCCGCTGGTGCCCGTATCCACATAATGCATACCGTGCTCTTTCAATTCGGCGGCACGCCGAACATCGTCGCGGTAGTAGGAATTGCCGCCATCAATGACGATATCACCCGCTTCGAGTAACGGAACCAGCTGTGCCAGCACCTCATCCACAACCGTCGCCGGCACCATCATCCAGACCGCGCGGGGTTTGGCCAGACGGGCGACAAAATCCTCAAGAGAGTTGGTGCCCACAGCACCTTCGCTGCGGAGCACCTCGACGGCTTCGGGATGACGGTTGTACACCACGCACTGGTGTCCCTCCCGCATCAGTCGCCGCACCATATTGCTGCCCATACGTCCCAAGCCGATCATGCCGATTTGCATCTTTAAGTTTCCTTATTTGAGGTGGGTGATCCCGATCTCGCCTGCTGCATTTCTTCTGCTACAGATCATGCCAAGCGAAGAGATCAACGTGAAAATTGTTCTCTGTACCCTGCGCACGATCATCCTCGAGATCTCGCACGTGCGCTATTGCTGACGCGTCAGTTTCTCTGCATCGATAACGGTGCATGCGGCGTCCAGGCTATTTCTGGCCCGACTTATTCACAAAAGTCACTGGCCAGTTCTGGACTTGCAGCCACGTCTGCTGGACTTCAGGCGGCAGCTTGTCCATGTGCTTCAGGAATAGCGCCAACGTCCAAATTTCCTTGTCGGTGAGGGCATATTTCCACGAAGGCATGCCCGTCAGTCGAATACCATGTTTGATTTTCCAGAACGAATATCCCTCAGGGTCGTCCTCCACCCCATCGGTCGCCAATTGCGGCGGCTTCGGATATTCACCTTCCGCGATGGGAGAAGGTGAGGCGATCCCCTGCGCCGAACCATGGCAAATCGCGCAGTTCTGTGCGTACAGGTGGACGCCATTAATGAGATTCTGATCAGTCAGTGCGACGGGATTGGGCCCCTTTGGGGCATCGCGGTGCAGTGTCGCGTTTAACGAGGTCTGGGCCATCCAGAGCTCCAGCCAACTGGGCTTCCCATCAGCGTTAGCCGGAATGTAACCGCTTTGCACCAAGGCGTAAGCGCCAACCAAGCCAACAACGATCGCCAACAGAACGCCCGAAACCATGCCTTTCAACATAACGCCTCCTTATTCAGCGGCAATACACCGCCCGCAGTACCGCGTTACCGTATTCGAGAGGCTGGGCATCAAACAGTTCCCAACTTGGCATCGCGACAATGCGCAGCTGGATTTTTTCCGCCAGCAGTTTCTGCGGCGCAGCCACGACTAGTGCGACTTCAGGACCACTGGCAATAAAAATCACCGGCTTGCCTATCGAGTCAGCACCCGCAGCACCGGCTGCTTACGCGTTTCCAGTGCGACACGCCAAGCGATGCACGCTCCCCGTCATAGCCGCCCCATCAACAGCAGGATGATGATGATAATCAGCACCAAGCCCAAGCCGCCAACGGGCCTGTAACCCCAGGACCTGCTATGCGGCCAAGCGGGAATGGCACCAATCAACATCAGAATCAGAACGATCAACAGTATGGTTCCCAAGCTCATGGCTATCTCCTCAATGTGTTATCAGTTTAGTGCCGTGGCGGGCGACCACGCAGACCAGATTGATCATTGTCTGTGGGTGTGCACAAAGTATCTGTTCGGTGCCGTACATTAACGTTGCATATCGTTTGTAGTCGCCTCAGTGATTCCGAACCCATCATAAGTTGGGCTTCTTTGAAGCCTCCGGAATATCGGGGTAGAACGCCGGGGTTGGGACTCTTTTTAACAAGAGACCGCGTTCCACAATGCGATCGCCGGTACGGCGGGGGGATGGGGGTCGAAGTCTAAAATGCTGAGCGATGCCGTACCGAGTGTGAAATGCCGCGCTTCAGCCACGGCCAATCCGATCCAGCGTGCAGCCAGGACGGAGCCGAATTGGCCGTGCGTAAAGAGTGCAATATTTCCAGTCAGCCCATGCAAGCGCGTGAGGAGTCGATCAGCGCGGTCGGAAGCATGTGCGGGCATTTCTCCGTGGGGGCAACCGTCCCGATATACATTCCAGTCCGGACGGTCGCTGAGGATATCCAAGGAGCGCCGTCCTTCGTAATCGCCATAATCCCATTCGGCCAGATCGGGCTCGTTGTCTGCGGCTTTATCCAGCCCGACCAACATACAGGTTTGCAGCGCGCGCTTGAGCGGACTGGTCAGCACATGCTCAAACGCGACGTTCCGGAGGCGCTTGCCAAGCGCACGTGCCTCGTCCTCACCATTTTCGGTCAGCGGAATATCCGTACGGCCCGTGTGCCGACCTGATAGCGACCATTCAGTTTCGCCGTGCCGAATGAGGTACAGGCGCAGTGTGTTGGCGGTGTTTTCTTTCATTAGCCGTCGACTTCCATCGCGCCACTGTATTCGCCGCGCCGCGCCGCCCGGTTGCATTGGGCCCGATGAAGCAGAGCCTGTTGGGCCGCTTTAACGTTGGCCGCCTGCCCCGACCATATTTCCATGGCCGGTTGCTGGATCGCTCGGGCAAACGAAAATGAAAGCGCCCAGGGAAGTCGCGACTTGAAACGCAGATTCATGGCATTCAACCGGGCCGAAGCCAGCTCGCCGGACTGGCCGCCCGACAAGAATGCAATTCCCGGAACGGCAGCGGGAACGGCGCGCATCAGACAGTTCACCGTGGCATCCGCAACTTCATCCGCAGTTTCCTGCGTGGGACAGTCCAGCCCCGGAAGCACCATGCCGGGTTTCAGAAGCATGCCCTCCAGTTTCACGCCCTGGATGTAGATCTGCTCGAAGACCGAATGCAGGACTTGCTCCGTCACCGCGAAGCACTGCGCCAGAGTATGCTCGCCGTCCATAAGGACTTCCGGCTCGACGATGGGCACCAGTCCGGCTTCCTGGCACAGCGCAGCGTAGCGGGCCAGCGCATGGGCATTGGCCTCGACGCAGGCCCGGCTGGGAAGGCCATCGCCGATGGCGATCACCGCACGCCACTTGGCAAAACGAAGACCCATTTGCGCGTATTCCTTCAGGCGGTCGCGCAACCCATCCAATCCTTCGGTGATTTTCTCGCCGGGATGACCGGCCATGTCCTTTGCCCCTGCATCCACTTTCACCCCGGGAATGATGCCTGCATTGATAGCAGCTTGAACGAAGGGAATGCCGTCACTCGTCGTCTGACGTATTGTCTCGTCGTAAAGGATCGCGCCACTGATGCGCGCACCGAGACCGGGCGTGGTGATGATCAATTCCCGATACGCACGCCTGGCATCCACCGTTTGCGGAATGCCCAACTTGGCAAATCGTTTGTTGCAGGTTGGATTGCTTTCATCCATCGCCAGCAGACCCTTGTCATCGGCAACGAGTGCCGTTGCGGTGTTTGTAAGCGCTTGTGTGTTCATGTGGGATTGCTCCATTTCAAATCGAGGATTTCGGGCATGTCCAAGCAGGGCATCCGCTTCACGCGGCGGAACAGATGATGGTACTCGCCGATCCGGCGTGACCAGAAAGATTCTCTCGGCACCCCAATTTTCCCCCTACCCGCGAACGGCACGCACAGGCAACAGAATCAATAACAGGTTTTTTACAGGGCAACGGGCGCGGCGGCACGCTTTCATACCGCATAGCCGCTTGCGATTACCAAAACCTATCAATGCACTAGACACAATCAATTGGCCTTTGGGGATACGAAAGGGCTATACCTATAAGGTAGTCGTAGAAGTATGTCTTGAGCACAAAAGGAGAAACGCTAATGTCTGAAAGCAAATGCCCATTTGTACACACAGCCGGGAATGGTACGTCGAACAACGATTGGTGGCCGAACCAGTTGCACCTCGAAATCCTGCACCAGAATACCCCCGAGTCCAACCCGATGGGCGCGGACTTTAACTACGCCGAAGAATTCAAGAAGCTCGACCTTGCGGCCGTGAAAAAGGATCTCACGGCCCTGATGACCGACTCGCAGGACTGGTGGCCGGCCGATTACGGCCACTATGGTCCGTTCTTCATCCGCATGGCCTGGCACAGCGCTGGCACCTACCGCACCGGTGATGGTCGCGGCGGCTCAGGACATGGCAACCAGCGTTTCGCCCCGCTCAACAGCTGGCCCGACAACGTCAACCTCGACAAGGCGCGCAGGCTGCTGTGGCCAATCAAGCAGAAGTACGGCAAGAAAATATCCTGGGGCGATCTCATCGTTCTCACGGGCAATGTCGCGATGGAATCGATGGGCTTTAAGACCTTCGGATTCGCCGGTGGACGTGAGGACATTTGGGCGCCTGAACTGGATGTCTACTGGGGCAATGAAGACAAATGGCTGGGGGACGACGCACGCTATTCCGGCGAACGCGACCTCGAAAATCCGCTCGCTGCCGTACAGATGGGCCTGATCTACGTCAATCCGGAAGGCCCTGGCGGCAACCCTGATCCACTCGGGTCGGGCCGCGATGTACGCGAAACCTTCGCGCGCATGGCGATGAACGACGAGGAAACGGTGGCACTCACCTGCGGTGGTCACACCTTCGGTAAATGCCACGGTGCCGGATCGGCCACGAACGTAGGGCCAGAACCTGAAGCCGCGCCCATCGAACAAATGGGCCTGGGCTGGAAAAGCAGCTTCAAAAGCGGCAAAGGCGGCGACCAGATCGGCAGCGGTCTGGAAGGCTCATGGACACCGACCCCCACCACGTGGGACATGAGCTATCTCGACATGCTGTTTGGCAACGAATGGGTCGTGGAGAAAAGCCCGGCAGGCGCCTGGCAGTGGACACCAAAGCGGGAAACCGACAGCAACCAGGCGCCGGCGGCCGACGATGCCTCGAAACGGGTCCAGATCATCATGACCGCTGCGGACATGGCGATGCGCATGGATCCGATCTATGAGCCGATTGCACGGCGCTTCCACAAGAATCCAGCAGAATTCGCCGACGCCTTTGCCCGCGCCTGGTTCAAGCTGACACACCGCGACATGGGCCCCCCTTCACGCTATCTCGGTCCCGAAGTGCCCAAGGAAGAACTGGTCTGGCAAGACCCTATTCCCGCAGTTGATCATCCGCTGATCAACGATCAGGATGTCGCCGCCCTCAAGGCCAAAGTACTGGCGTCCGGACTGAGCGTTCCGGAACTGGTTTCCACCGCCTGGGCCTCAGCATCGACGTTCCGCGGCTCCGACAAGCGGGGCGGCGCCAACGGTGCGCGTATCCGTCTTGCGCCACAGAAGAACTGGGCAGCCAACCAGCCCACACAACTGGCCAAGGTACTGGGCAAGCTCGAATCCATCCAGGGTGCGTTCAATACGGGCAGCAAGAAGGTTTCGATGGCCGACCTGGTCGTGCTGGCTGGCTGCGCCGGTGTCGAAGCGGCGGCCAAACAAGCGGGCCATGCCGTGACGGTACCGTTCACGCCGGGCCGCATGGATGCCTCGCAAGAACAGACCGACGTGGACGCTTTCGCCGTGCTCGAACCGATCGCTGATGGCTTCCGCAACTACCAGAAGGGCAAGTATTCCGTCTCGGCCGAAGAATTGCTGCTTGATAAGGCGCAGTTGCTCACGCTCACCGCACCCGAAATGACGGTATTGGTGGGCGGCATGCGTGCCCTCAATGCCAACTTTGAACAGTCCCCGCATGGCGTTTTCACCAAAAAGCCGGGGGCGCTCACCAACGACTTCTTCATCAACCTGCTCGACATGGGTACGACGTGGAAACCGGTCTCAAAAGAGGAAGATGTGTTCGAGGGAACCGATCGGGCAATGGGTAAAGTCAAATGGACTGGCACCCGTATCGATCTGATCTTCGGTTCGAATTCCCAGTTACGCGCGTTGGCTGAGGCCTATGGAAGTTCGGATGCGCAGGAGAAATTCGTCCATGATTTCGTAGCAGCCTGGAACAAGGTGATGAACCTCGATCGCTTTGATCTTGCATGACCGAAGACCACACCTCGATCACCCGATGAATGATGCCACCCGCCGCGTTTTGTCATAGGGTCGACTCGGAATACGGCGACCGCGATGCCGAAAGCCCCAAGATCGTCACTGTGATGAAAAAAGCGGGCTAACCGCCGTCAGGACGGGATGATCGGCGTCCCGCTCACAGGGCAGCAACGACATAGTCCAAACACAAAAGCGCCGGGAAAACAGGAGTTCCCGGCGCTTTTTCCGTGATGCACTTGATATTAAATGCTCAATCGAGACAGGATCATTGCCCTAATTGTTGTTGCGGCATATCCAAGATCCATGGCTATGGCTCGCCCGAGGGAATAACGAAATTAATCAGCGCTTCCTTGGATGTCATATTTCTTGATTTTGTACCATAAAGAACGTTCGCTAATCTCAAGCAAGCGCGCTGCGGCAGATTTGTTATCCCCTGTTCGGCGCAATGCTTCCAAAATCAGATTCTCCTCCAATTCAACCACTTGTGGCTCCATCGCCAGATCATCCAGCGCACCACTGTCGATGGCCTTATCGGGCGGGCGCGACGCGACGGACGGATATTGAATATCGATGGCCAATGAGGGAGCACCGATGGAACGCCCCCGATTGAGGACCACAGCCCGCTCCATCATATTTTCCAATTCCCGAATATTGCCGGGCCAGGCATAACCAAGTAATTGTGACAGGGCGTTCTCTTCTAGTTCCGGAGTTTTACATCCCAGCTCACGACTGTATTTTTCGAGAAAATGTTCGACCAATAGGGGTATGTCATCAGTGCGCTCACGCAACGGTGGCACGTCCACGCGAACCACATTCAAGCGGAAATAAAGATCCTGGCGCAAGCGTCCTTCGGCGACGGCCTGTAGCGGATTGCGATTTGTGGCCGAAATTACCCGTAAATCCACAGAAACAGGCTGGTGGCCGCCTAAACGCTCCACACTGTTTTCCTGCAGGACGCGGAGTAGTTTGGCCTGTAAGACCAGAGGCATTTCTGTTATTTCATCCAGAAACAGGGTGCCGCCGCTGGCTACCTCAAAGCGCCCCATACGATCTTTTGTTGCACCGGTGAACGCCCCCTTTCGGTATCCGAAAAGCTCACTTTCCAGGAGATCCGCGGGAATAGCGGCGCAGTTTATGGGTACAAATAAGCCTTTTCTTCCGGATTCGTGGTGGATGGCCTGCGCCACGAGTTCCTTGCCGGTACCCGTTTCGCCCAGGACAAATACACTGCTGCGGGCCGGCGCAACCTGGCGAATCAGTTGATACAGATCCTGCATGTTCTGGCTTTGCCCAATAAACTCACCCCAGCCCCGCTCCCGCTCTTCACGCAGGAATCGGTTCTCCCGTTGGACGCGATCCATTGCCAGCGCGCGCGACACGGCGAGCTCCACCGTCGACATTTCAAAGGGGCGGATGATGTAGTCGGTGGCGCCCAACTTCATGGCTTCGACGGCAGAGGCCACACTGCCATGCGCCGTGAGCACCACTACAGGAATATCGTCGCCGCGTTCGCGAATGGCTTTGAGCAAACCAATTCCGTCCAGCTTGGGCATACGCAAGTCGGTCAGAATCAGATCGAAAGGATTTTCGGTATAGAGCGCGAGCGCTTCTTGGCCATCGGCTGCCTGAACCACGTCATGCCCCATAGCCACCAATGCCATTTCAAGAAGACGCCGCATTTTGTCTTCGTCGTCTACCACCAGAATACGGCTGGTCATTTCGTTGCCTCGTCTTGTTTATGCCAAAGGCGGATGGCGAACACCGCACCCCCCATCGCGGATTCAGCAAGGGTGATCGTACCCTCGTGAGAATGCACGATCTGTTGAACAATGGTTAAACCCAGACCAATGCCCCCCTCGCGCCGGGTAAAAAAAGGATCGAAAATTTTAGGCCGATCCAAACTCAAAATACCCGGGCCATCATCTTCCACCAAGAAAATGGTGGCATCGCCCTCATCAAAACTTTTCAGCCGGATTTTGCCGCTGTCGGGCACATGTTGGATGGCATTGATGATCAGATTGAGGAACACCTGAATGATCTGCTCCCGGTCGCAGGAAAAAATGGATTGTTGTGCCTCAAGACGGGATTCAATAACGATGTTTTTTTTCCCGGATTTGGTACTGACCAGCAATAAGGTATGCAGAATTATTTCGTGTACATCATTCGGCTGAAACTGTGGTGATCTCGGCGTCGCGCATTCCAATAGAGAAGTGACAAGCCGATTCAACCGCTCTGTTTCGCTCACGATAAACCCGGTCAGCTCCCGCCCCAGGGGTGATAGATTTTGTTGCCGCTCCAGCATCTGTGCCGAGGATTTTAGGATGCCCAGCGGCGTACGAACCTCGTGGGCCATGATGGCCGCCATTTCACCGACCACGGCCAACTTTCCCGCTCGAACGATGTGCTCACGGGATTGCTCCAACGCATCAATCATCTCGATAAATGCCCGGTTAAGCTCACCAACTTCGCGGATACGACTTTGTAGCAGCGGCGGTTTTTCGGACTGCCCTCGACGGAAATTTCGGGCAAACTCCGTGAGCGCGCCAATGGGCGAAGCGAGATGCATGGATAATCGTATGGACAACCAACTGGCCACCGCCAAACTGAACAAAAGGCCGGCCAAAATCACCCAGGTCAAATTCCAAACCGGTGCGAATGCCACCTCGGTTGGTTCAACGACCAGCATGTGCCAACCGAATCCGGAGAAGTGCTGGTATCCCAACGAGGCAGCCGCGCCAACCAATAAATCGCCTGCGCCTTCGATCTCACCCGATCGAATTTTGATGTGGGGGTAATCGTCTTTCCATGTTTTATCGGGAAATTTGAACGGATGCCTCTTAAGCGCCGTCGATAACCCCCCCGAAGCCGCGATAATTTGATTATCCGTATCAAGTAAAAGTGCGGTCTCGGCGCCGCCTTTGATATCGTCGGTCAAAAATTGCTGTACGACGTTCCAGTTCAACACTGCAAACAGATAGCCGAGCGTTCCATGCCCAAAGGCATCTGGTATGGCGGCTCTGAGCGTAAATTGCCCGGCCCCCTCCGGGGTATTAGCGGCAGTGTGTTCAAGCACGACGACGTCTGATTGCCATTGATCTGCATATTTCATGGGATGGCCAACCGGTCGGTTGATCCCGATTAAATGCGGATCGCTGGCCGCAACGATTTTCCCTTGTTGATTGGTGCAATAGAGCGTGCTGTAGACATCGCCATGACCTGACTTCAGGTCATAGAGCAATCGGGCCAGGCGCTTATCCACATCACCGACCTTTATGTCCTGCATCAGCTCTACCCGGCGCCATTCCCGCAGGTCGACCAATCGCTCGAAAAAGAACGCATCAATGCGTTCCAGCAAACCGGAAGCGCTGCTGCCGAGATTGTGGGCAATTTCTGATTGCAGCGCCTGCCTGAACTCGATGAACGAAAGGCTGCCGCTTAAAGTGATGGCGACCAGAACCAGTACGAGCGATCCGCGCAAAATCGCGGTGCGAATTGTGATGGTCCGGTTTCCGGGTTGGGGCATCCGTTGAGTCCTTTGCAAATACGCGCGCTATCGATGATCAATCACGACCACATAGGTCTGTCCGCTTATAAATTTATGTGTAAAGTGGGTTTGTTTTTCCCTGCCCCATAATCGTTGTCTGTACGGAAAATAAACTCAACTGATTGTTATACATAAAATCCTAGAAATACGGGGAGCCAAGATTTGCCATTCCTGATGATAAGTCTGTTCAAAAAATGGTGTTCAAAGAAACGTTTTTCTTATTTGGCTGCCTGGATTGTATTCACAATCTATGCCGTACCCGTAGTACATGCGGCACCCTATCATCTGGGTCAAGGATATCCGTTGCCGTTTTACGGCCTGGGTGCGGGCGGGTATCTGAGTGTGCAGGGTTCAGCCCAACACGGTGAAGGGGATACGTTATCCGTTCAGGATATCAGCCTCTTCCTGCACAAAGATATAACGCCGGACTGGCATTTTTTTACTGAAATAGAGCTAGGCACCCCGATCCAATTCGTGGATGGCAGCCATTCCACCCGGAAGAGCGACCTGGATGTGGAGCGTTTTTATGTTGACCACAACTTATCAGCACGAACGACGCTGCGTCTGGGCAAGTTTCTTACGCCAGTCGGGCGCTGGAACCAGATTCATGCCGACCCGCTCGTCTGGACTGTATCCCGACCATTAACGACTTCGACTGCCTTCGCAAAAAATGCATCGGGTGCAGAAATTTACGGCACCTGGCCCTTTGCGGAATCATCGATCGATTATCAACTGTACCTGGACGACTCGGAGCATCTCGACCCATCCGAAGGTCACGAATTGGTTTATACAAACCCTCAATTACTGCCCAATCCGCCTAATGCGTTCGATCAGGGTATCGGCGGCCGGCTCCTGTATCGCACGTTCAACGATGACCTGCAGATTGGGCTTTCAATCGGCCATTACGCGATGAAAGATCAGCCTGGCTACAAAAATCTGGTGGGCACAGATGTGTTTTATACCTACAAGCGAATGGAGCTGCAGGGAGAGGCGGTCTATCGTCAAGATGCGGGCGATGCCAGAAGAAAGGAATGGGGTGGCTATCTGCAGATGGTTGTACCCATCGTGGGTGATTTTTATGGTGTTGTCTCCCATGAACGGTACAAGGCAGAGATATTCAACCGCCCGGTTAATAGCGATGTTCTCGACATTACCTATCGCCCGATACCGCCATTCTCGATCAAGATTGAGCACCGGCATTCCAGCGGCGAAGTACTCTTGGCCCCCAGCGGGTGGTTCGTCTCCATGGCCCTGCTATTTTGAGTGGTCTGGTACTGAGCACGATGATGCGCGCGCGCGGTGTATGGCTGATTGCCTTATTTATTTTCGGGGTACCGGCGGCCTTTGCGGATATAAGTATTGCGGTCATTGTCGGAAAAAATCCGCCCAAAATTGCATTTTCCCACACCAACCTCTCGGATATTTTCCTCAAACGCATTCAGGTAGACGATGCGCGCTCAGCCTTGGTTCCGCTCAATCTATCGGTAACAAATCCCATTCGGGTTGCCTTTTCATTGTCCCTGTTGGATGAACAGCCCGATGATCTCCAACGGTACTGGACGGAGCGTTATTTCCACGGCATATCGCCGCCTTATACCGTGAAATCCCAAGAATCGATGATCAGATTTGTGATGAGTACGGCGGGCGCGGTGGGCTATATTGCCTCCTGCCGTGTGGATAACAGGGTTCATGTCGTGGCCAATCTACCGGTGCCAAAAAATCTGCAATTTGCCATCCAGCAGTTGTGCGCAAAGGATGATGCCCAGACGCATTAACCCGCACGATTTGTATACAAAATTTGCGCACTACGAAAAATTGCAGGCATTCAGCCTCTTGATGATTATCATTTATTCAATCAAAACAATAATATAATTTATGGCATGAATTAAGCTAAATAGATTGATACCGTTACTTAGGTATCGCTTCATGCTTGATCAAAACGCCATGTTTATCGAAACCGGCATCAATCCGCTTCTTGCCGATCTTGCCGATGCCATGCAGCTTCAGCATGTTGACCCACAACACCCTGCCAGACGGGATGCGCAGGATTTCATTACCGAGATCTTCCGCCATGCCCATGGGGCCGAGCTTTCGGTGTATTACCCCAATTTGCTCCAATTCAGCATGGAAGGAAAAACCCGTGCTGTCGTTGGCTATCGGGATGGAAATTCTGCCGATCTTTTTTCTGCCCAATATTTTGACCACCCCATTCACGAGGTGACGTCTGCCTGCCTCGGGCGGCGCGTACAACCACAAGAAATGGTTGAAGTTGGAAATCTCGCCATTTCCGATCCGGGGCATGCGCGTTGGATCATCTCTGCCACAACGGCATTTCTCGCCGCTGCTGGCTATCGCTGGGTACTTTTTACGGCAAGTCTGCCCTTGGTCAATGCGTTTAAACGGTTGGGTCTCAAACCCCTGCCATTGGCGGTGGCTGATCCCAACCGCCTGCCTGAACGGGGCTCGACCTGGGGTTCATATTATGACGGCCAGCCTAAAGTGTATTTGGGCGATATCCACGCGGGTCTCAACAAACTGCATACCGTCGGTTTAAAACGCCCGAATCTGCAGAATCTTTTACGTTCAGCACATGAAACCGGCACCCGCTTGGGACCTTACCCGCCGCAAACCTGGCAGGTGCTCAATGATGAATGAACTATTGGTGCGCATCCGGAATCATGCTCACCAAACCCCCGATGCATTCGCACTACGGGATGAACGTACCGAATTGAATTACACGCAGTTGATCCGGGAAATCGACCGCATGGATCATCACATAACGGGCAGACGGATCGGCCTGTTGATGGACAACAGTATTGCCTGGGCATGTCTGGATCTGGCCATCCTTCAACGCGGCTCAATCGCTGTCCCGATGCCGGGTTTTTTTACGGAAGATCAACTGCGCCATCTCATGACCGACGCCAACCTGGATGAGATTGTGACGGACCAGCCCGAGCGCGTTGCCGCACTCCTGAACCATCCCATGGTCGAAGATCTGCCTGTGGCGGGATACGCACTGAGCCGGTTCAAACGCGAGCCGTTGGCAGCCAGTTCATACCTGCCGCCGGATACGGCAAAAATCACCTATACCTCAGGCACGACGGGAAAACCCAAAGGGGTATGTCTCTCAAGCAAAACGCTGATAAAGGTCACGAAATCCCTCTGCGAGGCTGTCGGAGCCCAGGCCAGCGATCGTTGTTTGTCCATACTCCCCTTGTCGACCCTGCTTGAAAACATTACCGGTTTGTACGCCCCACTTTGGATGGGCGCGTCGGCTCAGGTCCCCAGTCTCGCAAGCTGTGGTTTTACCGGTTCTTCCGGGCTCAGGATCGAAGCACTGTTTGCCACCCTGAATTGGGCAGCGCCAACCATTACCGTATTGGTTCCGCAATTGCTCAAGGTTCTCGTCATGGGCATAAAATCCGGAATCCCCGCCCCAAAATCGCTTCGGTTCATTGCCGTTGGCGGCGCGCCCGTCGCAGAGTCCCTACTGACAGAGGCCAAAAATCTGGGCCTGCCTGCCTTTCAGGGGTATGGACTTTCCGAAGCCGGATCAGTCACTTGCCTAAACCTGCCCGGTGAAAATAGACCGGGCAGCGTTGGCAAGCCCTTGCAGCATGTCCAGCTGCGCATTAATCAGGATGGTGAGGTTGTCGTCAGTGGCGATTTGCATCTGGGCTATCTCGGCACAACCGCTGACGTTCGTCACACCGAATGGCTAACCGGCGATTTAGGTTATCTGGATGAGGATGGGTATTTATTTCTCGTCGGCCGTAAAAAAACCGCCTTTGCCACCGCATTCGGGCGAAATGTTGCGCCTGAATGGGTTGAAGCATCGTTAACAAGTCATCCATCCATTGCCCAGGCAGCGGTATTCGGTGAAGGGCACCCCTTTAACGTAGCCGTACTTGTCCCGCGCGGAGAAATATCGGTTCACGGGCTGGAGCAGATCGTACACACCATTAATCAACAATTGCCCGACTATGCCCGGATTACGCGCTGGGTTGTGGCAAACCAACCATTTACTTCAGCCAATCAAATGCTTAATCAATCCGGATTTGTCCAGCGGCAGAACATCTATTCGACGTACCGGAATCAGATCGAGAGTTTTTACTTACCCAATCAGGAGAGCGTTTACGATGTTTTACAGCCAGCTCATCACCGACACGTCAATTGACCAGGATCGCCTGTTTTCGATCCCGATCATTCAACGTGCGCTGACCGGTGATGTTCACTTGTTGGAATACCAGAATTTTCTGGCCCAGGCCTATCACCACGTCAAACACACGGTTCCCTTACTCATGGCATGCGGCAGTCGCTTGCCTGATCGTCTTGGCTGGCTCAGAGATGCCGTTGCGGAGTACATCGAAGAAGAGCTGGGACATGAAGAATGGATTCTCGAAGATATTGCGGCCACGGGTGGTCAGGCAGACTTGGTGCGCAAACAGAAGCCCCTGCCCGCAACCGAACTGATGGTCGCCTACGCTTACGACACCATTCATCGGGGCAATCCGGCCGGTTTTTTCGGGATGGTTCACGTTCTTGAAGGGACCAGCGTCAGCCTTGCACAACATGCGGCCGATGCCATTCAAAAAAGCCTGAATCTGCCTTCTTCGGCATTCCATTATCTGGTCTCCCACGGCAGCGTAGATCAGGAACATATCCACTTTCTGGCCAGTTTGATGAATCGCCTAGATGAGCCGGGTGATCAGTCAGCCGTGCTTCATGGCGCCAAGATGTTTTTCGCACTTTATGGCGATATTTTTCGCTCAATCACATCCAACAAATAAGACAGGAGTCTTTCATGAAATTAATGTTGCCAACGCTGACGATCAGCGCCGCCCTGATGGCGTCATCCGCATTTGCGGGAGATATGGGATTGGATCAATCGCTCCTCAACTATCAGCATCAATGGGCCCATATCAACTATGAACTGCCCGATGCTCAGAAATCAGATGCCTTCGCTGCACTGGCGAAGGCCGAAGAGTCGCTGGTGAAACAATATCCAGACCGGGCAGAGCCCCTGGTCTGGCAAGGGATTATCCTGAGCTCACAGGCGGGCGCCGAAGGCGGATTTTCTGCCTTGGGATTGGCCAAAGATGCCAGGAATCAGCTTTTGGCCGCTGAAAAAATCAATCCGACGGCACTGAGCGGTTCCATTGATACCTCCTTGGGCACTTTGTATTTCAAGGTTCCGGGATGGCCGCTTGGATTTGGCGACGACGACAAAGCAGAAACGTATTTAAAAGAAGCCCTGAAAATCAATCCAAAGGGCATTGATCCGAATTATTTCTATGGCGAATTTCTCTATGGGAAAGGTAAATATCAGGCCGCCATGCAGGCACTTGAGACCGCTCAAGCCGCTGCCCCGCGTCCGGACCGTCCCTTGGCCGACAAAGGGCGGCATCAGGAAATACAGGCGCTCATCAGCAAAATCCGTTCAGAGCATAGTGATGCTTTGGTCGCGAAAAAGTCCTGATTTATGGAACTGAATAATCAACGTATCGTGCTGACAGGTGCCGGCGGTGGCATCGGTCAAATTTTAAGCAGTCTACTGATCGCCCGTGGGGCAAGGCTTTGTCGATTGATTCGCAGTCCGGACATTGGTTCGAATTTCGAAGCGAAGGGTACGGATCGACGCAGTCAAACATTGACGCTGGTTTGCGATATTACGCAGGCAGATCAGCGGGAAGAAGTGATTCAACGCCTCCAGCGTGAGTGGGGCGGTGTAGACATTCTGATTAACCTGGCCGGCGTCCTGGATTTCAACGCTTTTCAGGATCAGTCGCCGGACATCCTGCACCGAATGATCCAGGTCAATGTCGAGGCGCCCATGCAACTCGCGCGAGCGTTATTGCCGGACATGCTGGATCAGGGGCATGGGCGGATTGTGAATGTCGGCTCCATGTTCGGCAGTATCGGCTTCCCGTTTTTTGCCGTCTATTCCGCAACCAAGTTTGCACTCAGGGGCTACTCGCAGGCATTGCGCCGAGAGCTTGCAGGCACCGGCGTCGGCGTGACCTACGTTTCCCCCCGTGCCGTCCGAACACCGCTGAATCCCCCCGTCGTCCACGAGATGGCAGCAAGCGGCGTGATGCATATGGATGAACCGGAGCCGATCGCTCAAGCCATCGTGCAGGCTATCGAAAAAGAACGGAGCGAGGTCTACCTGGGATTCCCGGAAAGCTTCTTCGCGCGAATCAATGCCTTGTTGCCGGGTTTGATAGACAAGGCACTCGCCAAACAGACGGCAATCCTGCGCAGATATGCCGTTAACCAAAAGAGCCATCAAGAAACCGTTGATTAACGCCGTCGCGGCCGATCACCAGCAATGAATAACGATATTCGTGCTGATCAGGCCGCATCATCGGGGAAAATAACGGGTTTCCCCCGCACCTGATCCCGGTAGAACAGATTCCAGGTATCGAACGGATAAATCTTGCCGTTCGGTTTCACGAAGTGGGTGCAGGAGCGCTTCACTGAGCCGATATCGAAATCATACTTGTCAATGAACGCCATGATCACGATGCGAAACACATTGTCGTAGGTCAGTCCGGCGCTTTCGATTCGCGGCAGGCAGCACAGCATGGTTTGCAGATTGTCGGTCGTCTGCTCGCTGCAAGCATCGAGCGAGAACAGCTTGAGGAAGGTGTGCTTCAACCCCGCGCTTTTGCAGGTGAGGGCGTTGTCCTCCGCCTTGAACAACTCCTCACGGGGCAGCAGCCCCGTTACCGGGACAATGTCACCGCCCAGTTTGATGGCGTAGCCAATGGCAATGTTTTCCGGAAACAACCCGACATACGTATTTACGGCCAGTTACCCGTCAATTCACACGGCGACAACGTTACGGATTTCGATCCTGTCGCTGTTGATCGTCTCTTTCATTTCGATGATCCCGCTTCGTGTTCTGCGGCGCGTCCTTGCCTTGAGGCACAACACCCTGCCTTGAATCTCGGGGTTGCCGATCTCGCCCATCCGGGCCTTGCTG
>DATKTJ010000148.1:0-22237 GCA_035531235.1 Halothiobacillus sp.
GGGCGATGGGCAATGAACTAATTCAGCCGGGCCGCGTCACAAACATCATGCAACGTATTGCTGATCAGGCATTCTGGTGCGGTTTTGCGCCCACCATTCGTTGCGCTTGTCAGAACGTGAATGATCCATGAGAACTTAAGGGGTAGCGTATGCGAACCAAGAATTTGTCCCAGTCGATCCGTGTTTCCTTTCAGACCCGTGGCCGTCGTTTGGCGACAGCGGCCCTCTTGGCATTGCCACTGATGATGCTGACGCCGGTATCTGGGTTTGCCGACACCGTGATGCCGGATTATGTCCAGCTGGTCAAGCAGTCCAGTCCGTGGGTCGTGAATATCAGCACGATTTCCAAACCCAAGGCTCAACCGGCCGTCGATAGCGGCAATATGCCGACATTCCCGCCGGGACCTGCCGGGGACATGTTGCGTCATTTCTTCGAACAGATGCCGCAACAGCAGAAGAACGAGCCGATTCGCTCGTTGGGTTCGGGGTTCATTATTTCCGCAGATGGCTACATTCTGACCAATGCCCACGTGGTGGCGGGGGCGGACAAGATTACCGTCAAGCTCAGCAATCAGCAGGAGTACCCGGCCAAGGTGATCGGCCAGGACAAGCGGACCGATATCGCCCTGATCAAGATCGATGCCAAGAATCTGCCGGTTGCCCTGATCGGCAACTCACAGAATATTCAGGTCGGCGAGTGGGTCTTGGCGATCGGCGAGCCCTTCGGCCTCGATTACACGGCGACTCATGGCATCGTGTCGGCCATTGGGCGCGATCTTCCGGACGAGAGCTATGTGCCGTTCATTCAAACCGATGCCCCGGTCAACCCCGGGAATTCCGGCGGACCGCTGATTGATGCCAATGGCAAGGTCATCGGCATCAATTCGCAGATTTACACGAAATCCGGCGGCTATATGGGCATTTCGTTTGCCATTCCGATCAATGTTGCCATGAATGTGGTCGATCAAATCAAGGCGACCGGGACCGTGACCCGGGGTTATCTGGGCGTGTTGATTCAGCCAGTGACCAACGATCTCGCCAAGTCGTTCGGTTTGAGCAATACCCGCGGCGCATTGGTTGCCCAGGTTGAGCCCAATACCCCGGCATCTAAGGCGGGATTGAAATCCGGCGACATCATCATGAAATTCAACGGCAAGGAGATCAAGCATTCGGGTGAATTGCCGATCTTGGTGGGTATGTCGCCGATTGGCAAGCCAGCCACGCTCACAGTCATTCGCGACGGCAAGGATCACGAGATGACCGTGACTATCGAAAAACTGGACAAGAAGGCGATGGAAGCGGCAGGGGGGTCGCAGGCAGCCATCGAGAAGATGGGGCTCAAGGTATCCAGCCTGTCTCCCACTGACCTCCAGCAATTCAATATCAAATATGGGGTGAAGGTCGACGCGGTCAAGAATGACTCGCCGTTTGCCTCCATGTTGGCACCGGGCGATGTCTTGTTGGAAGTCAATCGTCTGCCCATGAAGACCACGGCCGATTTGCAGAAAGCGCTGGATACCGCACCCAAGGATCGTCCGATCGCGATTCGCCTGTTACGGGATGGGCAGCCGCTGTTCCTGGCCGTGCAACTGGGGCATTGATCCTTCTGGTTCAGGCGGTGGGTAGATATCGCTGCCTACCGCGCTAGAGCGGCCGATCGGTTCGGCCACACCCGGCAGTCTTCCCAAAAGGAAGGCTGTTTTTTTGATTTTTGGTCAGGGTTTTTGTGTTGCTCAGTGAACTTTTATCGAGGCTAGCTATCTGACTCAGTGGCTCCTCAAGGATGAACCATTGCCCCGAATGATACGGGGCTTTTTTTTGCCCGGCGATTCAGCCCGAGGCACCGGGATGCAGGCAGTGCGCTAAACTGGCCACCCATCGATTCATAAGATACGAGGAAGCCGGAATGCGGGTGATTTCATTTAATGCCAACGGAATACGTTCGGCGTCCCGCAAGGGTTTTTTCGACTGGTTGGCGACCCAGGATGCCGATTTTGTCTGCATTCAGGAAACCAAGGCGCAAGTCGATCAGTTGACCGATTCCGAATTCAATCCGTCGGGCTACACCTGCCAGTATGTGTCGGCTGAGCGCAAGGGGTACAGCGGTGTGGCGATTTATGCCAAGCGCCCGCCGACACGCATCGTCACGGAGCTCGGCCTGCCGGAGTTCGACCAGGAAGGGCGGTATTGCGCTTTTGAATACTCCGATCTGGTTGTGGCTTCACTGTATTTGCCCTCCGGCTCGGCGGGCGATCATCGACAGGAATCCAAGGAGCGTTTTCTGGCTGCATTTCTGCCGATCATGGCCGAGTATCGTCAGCGCAACCTGCCGTTCATTTTATGTGGGGACTGGAATATCGCGCATCGCGAACTGGATCTGAAAAACTGGCGCAGCAACCAGAAAAATTCGGGATTTTTGCCGCATGAGCGGGCCTGGCTGGACCAGGTGTTCGATGAGTTGGGTTATGTCGATGCGCACCGGGTCGTGGCGCCGGACGAGGCCGTGTATACCTGGTGGTCGAATCGGGCCAATGCCTGGGAAAACAATGTCGGTTGGCGCATCGATTATCAGATCATCACGCCCGATTTGGCCGGGCGCGTCCAGTCCGCGCAGGTGTATCGGGGACAGAAATTTTCCGACCATGCCCCGCTGATCATTGATTACCGGGACTGACGGCGCTTACGCCTACTCCACTGTTTCCAGCGAGATCTGCGCCCGTTTCTTGCGCAGCCGCATGTTCAGCATCTCGATCACGAGCGAGAAGGCCATGGCAAAGTAGATGTAGCCCTTGGGCACATGTATGCCGAAGGACTCGACGATCAAAAACACCCCGATCAGGATGAGAAAGGCCAGCGCCAGCATTTTAATCGTCGGGTGTTTTTCCACGAATTCACTGATGGACTTGGCTGCCACCATCATGACCAGAACAGCTACGATAATGGCGGCCACCATGATTTCGATGTCTTGAACCAGACCAATCGCGGTAATGACGGAGTCGAGCGAGAACACAATGTCGATCAGGGCGATTTGCAGGATCACGCTCCACAGAGCGACCTTTTTCAATTGCGGGCCATCGGTGGACGGAGCAAGCCCACCCGATTCCATGGTGTCGTGCATTTCGGTGACGGCTTTGTAGACGAGAAACATCCCGCCGACGAGCAGGATCAGATCCCGTCCGGAAAAGGCGAGCGTACCGATATGCAGCCAGGGTTCGGTGAGGCCCATCAACCACAGCAGCGAGAACAGCAAGCCGATCCGCGTCAGCATGGCGAGCCCGAGTCCGAGCAGGCGACCGGTCTGGCGTTGGTGCGCCGGCAGCTTGGAAACCAGGATGGCGATCACGATGATATTGTCGATACCCAGCACGATTTCCAGTGCCGTCAATGTGGCAAACGCAATCCAGGCTTCGGGGGAAATCAATAGCTCAAGCATGGGGAACCTGTCGGGCCGTGAAGCGCCGGTTATGGGTTATGGGGGTGCAATCTAGCATTTTGTTGTGCTTTTCAAAACCTTGGCACCTGGCGGCGGGGGCAATTTTGAAGGATATTAATCAACATCGGCGGTGCACGCTGATCGTTTTGATCAGATGTTTCGTATACTGCGCGCCTGAGTAAACCAACCGGAGTGGCACTATGTTGCGGATGATTTCTGTGGTGATTTTGAGCGGCTTGGCCGTTTTGTTGAGCGGCTGCGCCAGCAGCATGTCCAGTGACACATACAATCGAAACGCGACCATGCAGATGCAGGATGTGCAGTATGGCACTGTGGAAAGCGTACGTGGCGTGCGGATCGCGGGAACGCAGTCTCCGGTTGGCGTCATCGGCGGTGCGATTGTGGGTGGTTTGCTGGGCAGCACGGTCGGCGGTGGCCGGGGTAAGGATCTGGCTACGGTTGGTGGCGCCATCGCCGGGGGCGTGGCTGGCTCCGCCATCGAGCAAGGCGCGACGCAGCAAAACGGTGTGGAAATTACTGTGCGGCTGGATAATGGTCGTATCGTGTCGATTGTTCAGGCAGTGGACAATCAGATGTTCTCGCCGGGCCAACGGGTTCAGGTGGTGACGGCGCCCAATGGCGTGAGTCGGGTTACTGCGGGATAACGCTCGTCCGAAAAGCGGCTTCGATGGCAGGATGAAACAAAATAACCCAGGGAATAACCTGACGTGACCCGTTTGCCCCGACAGGGGCGACAGGTCGACGTCGCTTTCGAGGTGCGCGTGTGTTCGGAATTGATATCGCCCCGTTATTGACCCAGTACGGCCTGATCGTGCTGGCGATCGGCTGTTTGCTGGAAGGGGAAACAGTGCTTGTTCTGGCCGGACTCGCCGCGCATCAGGGCATGCTGGGGTTGCCTGACGTTTTGTTGGTGGCCATGTTCTTCGGCTGGCTCGGTGATCAGATATTTTTCTGGCTGGGGCGCTGGAAAGGCGATCAGATCCTGTTGCGTCTGCCCAGTTGGGCGCGCCAGAAACCCCGCGTGGATGCCTGGATACACAAATATCACGGGCCCGTCGTGATCATGGTGCGTTTCATGTACGGTCTTCGGGCCGCCGGCCCGGTTCTGATCGGGCATAGCGGCCTCTGCCCCTGGAAATTTGCGCTTTACAATGCGCTGGGTGCCGTCATCTGGGCGTTACTGTTCATCGGGCTCGGCTGGGTGTTTGGCCAGGCAGCAGAGCAGATCCTCGAGCAGATAAACCATTGGGGGCACTATGTGTTCTATGTGGGCGCCATACTCGTTCTGATCGGAACGGTCTTTTTTTGGTTATGGAGTCGTCGTCGCAACCAGCGGGCGGCGCGCGAACATGTGGGAGAGTAGTGTGATTCGGGGGCAGTTGTATGTGATTTCCGCGCCATCGGGCGCGGGCAAGACCAGCTTGATCAAGGCGCTGCGGGCGCGGATGCCCGAACTGGGGTTATCCGTCTCGCACACGACGCGAGCCATGCGGCCTGGAGAGCAGGATGGCGTGCATTATCATTTTGTCGATGTGGCGACGTTTGAGACCCTGATTGCCGAAGGTGCATTCGTTGAATACGCTCGGGTGTTCGGCAATTACTACGGTACCTCCAAGGCCGCCATCTCCCAGGTACTGGCGGGCGGGCAGGATCTGATCCTGGAAATCGACTGGCAGGGCGCGCAACAGGTGCGTGCGCAGTTTCCGACGGTGATTTCGATCTTTGTTTTGCCGCCGAGTCGAGCGGCGCTGCGGGAGCGGCTCGTTGGACGAGGACAGGATGATGCCGAGGTGATTGCGCGCCGATTGGCGGAAGCAACCCTGGAAATGCGCCAGCATCCCCATTACGACTATTTGATTATCAATGAAGATTTCTCGACCGCCCTCGATCAGCTCGGATGCATTTTCGTGAATGGTCGTTTGCGCATGGCGCAGCAGGTACAAGTTGAGCATGCGCGACTGGAAAATTTGCTGAATACCCCCGAAAACCCTTAGACTGTCCGGTCAGTTTCACATTTCTGGGTAGAGATCATCATGGCGCGTGTCACCGTAGAAGATTGTCTGGCGAAAGTTCCCAACCGCTTCGAGTTGGTTTTGATGGCAGCGCGACGTGCCCGGCAAATCGAGCAGGGTGCGGAACCGCTGGTTCCGATGGGCAAGGAGAAGCCTGTAGTTATCGCTTTGCGCGAAATCGGCGAAGGCAAGATCGACGAAGCGCGGATCAACGAAATCCAGGCCAACATGGTCGTATTGCGCTCTCAGATTTCCGAAGCGGAAGTCCGTGCCGAGCTGGCGCAGTTCGCCGACGAGAACGAAGGCGGCGTACGCCGTACGCCGGTCAGCAGCGACGAGGGCTAAGTGTCCGAGGCGAATACGATATCGCCCGCCGCAGGCTCGCCGGGTTTCGGTGAGCCTGCGGCCGAAGTAGAAGTTTTTTTTGCGCCTCTGGCCGAGAGGCTGGCGCAGTATATCGACCCCGAAGGCATCCAGCACATCAAGGATGCCTTTGTTTTTGGTGCCAATGCCCATGTCGGCCAGGCCAGAAAAAGTGGCGAGCCCTACATTAGTCATCCGGTTGCTGTCGCCGAAATTCTGGCGGATTTGCACATGGATGAGGCGACGTTGATCGCTGCCATCCTGCACGATGTCATCGAGGATACGGCGGTTGCTCGCGAAGAAATCGTCCAGCATTTTGGTGAAGAGGTGGCCCGCCTCGTCGATGGCGTCTCCAAGCTGACGCAAATTCGCTTCAAATCCAAAGCCGAGGCTCAGGCCGCAAATTTTCGCAAGATGATGATGGCCATGGTGGAGGATGTGCGGGTCATCCTCATCAAGCTGGCCGATCGGCTGCACAACATGCGTACCCTCGGCGTAATGCGGCCGGACAAGCGCCGCCGAATTGCCCGGGAAACCCTCGATATCTATACCCCGATCGCCAGTCGTCTGGGGCTGAATGCCCTGCGTCACGAGCTGGAAGACATGGGTTTCGCCGCATTGTATCCCGTGCGGTATCGCGTGCTGTCTGAAGCCGTGCGAAAGGCGCGGGGCAACCGCAAGGAAATTGTGGCGGGCATCGAGGAGCGATTCATTCAGCGCTTTGCCGACGAGCACTTACGGGCCAGCATCGATGCGCGTGAAAAGCGCCCCTATTCGATTTACCGAAAGATGTTGCAAAAGCACCTGACCTTCAAGGAAGTGTTCGATGTTTTTGCGGTGCGCATCGTCGTGGGGAGCGTGGATGAATGCTATCGGGCGCTCGGGATCGTGCACAATCTCTACAAACCGCTGCCCGGTCGTTTCAAGGACTACATCGCCATTCCGAAGGCGAACGGTTATCAGTCGCTGCATACGATTATGTTCGGCCCGCATGGCATTCCGCTGGAGGTGCAGATCCGGACTGCGGAAATGCATCAGTTCGCCGAGAGCGGGATTGCGGCGCATTGGCTGTACAAGGCGAGTCACGACCAGGGAACGGTGACTCAGGCGCGTGCACGTGAATGGTTGCGTGATCTGCTGGAGATTCAGCAGAAGGCGGGTAATCCCCAGGAATTTCTGGAGTCGGTCAAGGTCGATCTCTTCCCCGACGAGGTCTATGTGTTCACCCCGATGGGGGAAATCATCGAATTGCCGCGCCGGGCTACGGCGGTGGATTTTGCCTATGCGATTCATACCGATGTCGGCAATACCTGTGTGTCCTGCAAGATCGACCGCCGGTTTGCGCCCCTTTCCACCCCGGTTGAAAATGGCCAGACGGTAGAGATCATCACGGCTGCCGGGGCCGAGCCCAACCCCAACTGGCTATCGTTTGTGGTCACCGCCAAGGCTCGCGCAAACATTCGCAGTTACCTCAAGAATTTGCAGGATGCGGAGGCCATCAAGCTGGGGCATCGGCTGCTGACCAAGGCGCTGAATGGTGAGGCCGTCGAATTCGAGGATGTGCAGACCGACCGGCTGAACCAGCTTCTGGTCGCGTATCACTACGAAGCGCTGGCTGACTTGTTGCGAGACATCGGTTTGGGCAATCGAATGGCGCCTCTGGTCGCGCGGTTGTTATTGCCAGATGGCGCGGATCAGCTGGACCCCGGTTCGGGGCCGTCGCGCATCATGGACCTCAATGCCGCACAAGCGCCCATCATCATCAGTGGGACGGAAGGTCTGGTGGTGGATTTCGCGAAGTGTTGCCACCCGATTCCGGGCGATGCCGTGGTGGGTTTCCTCAGCACCGGCCGGGGGATCGTGGTGCATCGCCGTGATTGTTCGAATGCGGCTGATGTCGGGGCACATCCCGAGCGGTGGCTGTCGGTGAACTGGGCCAGCGAGCCGACGGGGGAATATCAGGCCCAGATCGTGATTCACGCCAAGAATGTTCGGGGCGGTTTGGCTCGGATCGCGGCATCTGCGGCGGAAACGGGCGCCGACATCGACGATGTCCGGTTCGATGACCGGGATGTCAATCTGACGATCATTACGATTACGTTGCGGGTGAGTGACCGGGTTCATTTGGCGCGTGTCATGCGGCGAATCAAACGGGTCACCGATGTCGTGAAGGTCATGCGCCCCTGATTTTTCAACCACCCCTGGGATCACACCGCGTGTGATCCCCTGACCATGGATAGGGTCAACGACCCGCCCCGCCCGCGAAGCCATCGACGGGCGCACCGCCGCGTTATGATCGAGTCATCGGTCGCCACTTATCCTGAGCACCTACCTGCTCGGAGTCTACTCGAACTGGTAAACCAGATTGACCGAAGTGAAGGTATCGGTCCGCTTCTTGTTCGTCGGCACCTGGCTGTTGTGCAGGATGGTATAGGAGAGCTTCATCGCCAGTTTTTTCGTCATCGACGCGCTGAGCGATGTGACCGACTCCAGCTCCGTGTTGTTTCGACCCGCGAGTACCGTGAGTTCCTGTTCGAACTTGCCCAGTTCGGAAAACTGGTAGACGAAATCGCCATTGGTGCGTGCAATCAGATTGTTATGGGTTTCCCCCGTTTGCTGTTGTGATCGCCGAAACCCTGGCCCCAACTCCAGCGTGAAACTTCCTCGATCGGATAACCAGAACCGATGCCCCAGACCCGTCGCCGCATTTACCTGATAGTTGTAGCCAGAGAAGGTATCTCGGCTGGCGCGCGTTGAACCGAATACATAGTTGCGTTCGTTGAGCGAATAATGGCTTTCGAAATCAGCCAGCGTCCGATTCGCGGTGGATGAACCGTTCTCGCTGGCCTGAAGCGTTTCCAGGCGTAGTCGATTGGTCCAGGGTTCATGGTGGTATTTTATTTTCAGCTTGGCATTCACGTTCGTATTTTGGCTATTGCCGGTGGTCATCGAAGCGCCCAGCTCGGCCGAGGACGTCCAGACGCTGGGACTGGACGGTGTGGGATCGGCGTAAACCAGGCTCGGAATCAGGCTGATTGAAGCGAGTATCCAAAAACGAAGTGACATGCAGACGGTTCCTCTTGTTTGTCTGGTTGCGGGCGTGGGGTGCGCGTACCGCAGATCCCATGAAAGTCGGGTTGCTGGGCATGATCAGACGATAGGGACCCGGTCCAGATTGAATGGACTTCCGGGCAGGATTTTGTTGGGTGTCCGGGCCAGCGGCTGCCCCGCCCCTTTCGAAAAATCGGCCAGAGACCTTAGTTCACAGGGTGCGGACATGCAACCAATGACGACGCGTCGTCATTGGTTCGAACGAATGTGTAACGGGTTTAACTTTCTTCGGGGGCACTGATACACAGCTCGTACCAGTCTTCGGTGTAGGCGGGAAGTGCGCGCGTGAGGTGCAAAAACTGGGCTTGATCGAGATAACCGCGCCGATTCAAAACACAGGCTAGCGAAAAGTATCTGGCCTCCCGGCGCAGGTGATCCAAGTGGGGTGGCGGGCTGCAGATCAGCCGAATAGTGTTTTCCGGCAGCCCCCAGGCCTGGGCGATGCGGGCGCTGTACGTCGGAATGAGTGCGCGGAACTGCTGGAGATAGGCCGGGCTGATAAAGGGGCCATTGAGCGCGCCCTGATGCAGCAGGGCGAACAACCCCGTATGTTCAAGCAGAACCGACAGATAGAGCTCGAAACTCAGGTTATCGTCAACGCGGGGCAGTACCGACGCTTCCGAGGGGCCGGGCTTGTGCTTCAGGGCAAGACGTAGCGCGTTGGCGGCGCGCAGGCTGACCGGCCAGATGTCGTGAATGAGCAGCGGGTTGATCCCGCTGACCGGTTTTGATACCGCGATCGGACTGAACATGGCGGCAGCAACCACTTCGCGCATGCCCGAGAAACCCAGTAGCATCACGGCTTGCTCGATCGAGGTGATGTTGTCGTGCCGAATGCGCATGGCCGGACTATTGATGAGGCGCAATACCTGGGTGGCGATGACCGCGTCGGATTCGATCAGCTCGGTTAGTGTGCGAATTGGCGTGGATGGATCCTTGAGCGCATTCATCAGTTTGGGAAGGATATGGGGCAGTCGCGGCACAAAGCTGGTCAACCGCGTGGGGGTCTCCTTGAGATCTTCCGTGCGTTTTTTGAGCCAAGCGATTTCCGGCGCGGTGAGTTTCTGGCTGACATTCGTATCCGAAACTGAGGCATTCAGCAGCTTTTGGTAGAACAGGGTGGAAATCTCTTCCGGGTCTGGGAAGTGCGACTCCACGGCGACCTCGCTCGGTTCCAGATCTTGCGCATTGAGGTTGCCGCGTGCGTGAATCCGGTGGGCCGGATTAGCTCGCGGCACTGGTGACGTGCCTGTTCGTTGTTGGCTTTTACCGGTTTGAGGTGTGTCGGTAAACAGTCGGCTTAGCCATTGCCACATGGGACTCGACTCCGTTTGGATCTAAGCGTTGTGCCCGGCGCAAGCCGGTGATTCGGGGGCTTCGCCTTTGGCCAGCCATTCTTCCGGCGTGTAGGTATGCAGTGCCAACGCGTGCAGGCCATTATCCCGTTCCTGCTGAAGCAGGCTCTGGATGAGCCGGTGCCGGGCAAGTAAGCTTTTGTCTCTGAACTGATCGCTGACGACAACGAGACGAAAGTGCGAGTCGGGCTGGTTACCGGCGTGCTGATGGGATTCGTTCTGGATGTCGAAATAGGATGGGGTCAATCGGCTTTCGATTTCTGTTTGGATGCGCGCGGCACGAGACATGGCGAGTTAACTCCCTTCAAATACTGGATGTCGTTGATCATAGCAATCCGACGCCCAGCATGGAGGAAATTTCTTCCGGTTTCCCTGGTCGCCCAACCAGATAGCCTTGGAAGGAATCGCAACCCAGGCCTTCGAGCAGGTCGCGTTCGTCCACCGTTTCGACGCCCTCGGCCAGAACCTCCAGACCCAGGGCGTGCCCCATGGCAATGATGGCCTTGACGATTTCGAGATCCTTGGGGTCAATGAAGATGTCGCGGACAAAGCCCTGATCGATCTTGAGTCGATCAAAGGAAAATCGCGTCAGATAGTTCAGAGATGAGTATCCCGTCCCGAAATCATCCAGGGCCAGTTTGACGCCCAGTGCCTTTATTTCGGCCAGGGTGGCTGCGGCCTTGGCAGGCTCGATGACCAGCGAGGATTCGGTCAGCTCCAGTTCCAGCAAGGCCGGATTGATACCGGACTCGGACAGTGCACTGCGTATCCGGTCGACAAAACAGGGGGAGTGGAGCTGTACGCTGGAAATATTGACGGCGACGCTGATGGGTTCTTCGATCTGTTGCCACCAGGCGGCGGCCTGTCGACAGGCTTCCTTCAGCACCCAACTACCGACTTCGATGATGAGTCCGGATTGCTCGAGCAAGGGCACGAACTGATCGGGGCGTGCCGCCAGATCCGGGCGCGGGGGGGTCCAGCGCAGCAGGGCTTCGACACCGGTGATCGCCAGGCTGTTGGCATTTTGCTGCACTTGGTAAACCAGATGGAAACGATCTTCGGTCAGCCCAGACCGTAGCGCGGTAAGCAGATCCGATCGCCAGTTCTGCTGTTTAGCGATCTGGGGGGAAAACACGGCGTGATTGTTTCGTCCCAGCTCTTTGGCCTCATACATGGCGGAATCCGCCTGATGCAGCATTTCGTTGATCACCCGTCCGTGATCCGGCCACAGTACGATACCCGTGCTGGCCGAAGTAAATATGCTTACACCGTCGATCAAGAAGGGGCGGGCCGTAATGTCCTTGATCCGGGCACCTAGCGCGTCCAGGCCAGCCTCTGTATTGTCGGCCGGAAGCAGCAAGGCGAATTCGTCCCCGCCCATGCGGGCAATCAGAATTTGTTCGGCCGTGCATTCGTTCTGCAGCCGGTGCGCCATTTCCTGAAGTAGCCGATCGCCGCGCGCATGACCGTAGCTGTCGTTGACGGATCGAAAGTAATCGAGATCGAACATCACCAGGGCCAGCGTCTGGCTGGATTTTTCCCGTTCGAGTTCCTCGATCCATCGTTGTGCTTCCAGTTGAAAGCATCGGCGACTCAGCAGCCCGGTCAGTTCGTCCTGGTTGGCCAGATTCTGGTATCTCGCCTGCGCTTCCTGACGTTCGGTGACGTCCCGGCCAATGATGATCAGTACCTTACGCCGTCCGTCGGGTTCGAAAAGGGGGAGTTTCAGGGTGTCGAATACACGGGTGCGCCCACCGGGTAACGGTAGGGTATCCATGGTTCGCACCAGTCGACGGGTTTCCCAGGCGCGCAAATCGGTGGCGCCATAGCGTGCGAATGTGGCTCGATACATCGGGTGTGTGGCGGCGGCAAGCTCCTCATCGGTTTTCCCCCACCAGGCGATATCTTTCAAATGGCAGAAATCCAGCGCCGACTCGTTCGCCAGCAGCCAGTGCCCCTGCGCATCTTTGACCACGATAAAATCGGGAGTGGCATCAATCAGGGTCCGCATCAGGCGTTCGTTGTCGCTCAAGGCGTGTTCGAGCGCTTTCATGGTCGTGATTTCATGCGCAAGAATGAAGTCATGCAGCGCCGCAGAGGGCGGTGCCTGAAGGGTCCGACGCTGGAAGATGCGGGGTTTGCCGCTGCGATCCAGAACATGCAATTCAGCGGGGGGTTGGGCTTCGTCGAACTCGGGCGCGCCGCGCGTCAGTTGTTCGATGAGCAAGCCATCGTGGGCGTCATTGGCTGCCTTGTTCAGGAACGCTGTGGATAGGGTTTCATCACGCCCGATAACGAAATCAGGCAGTCGATCCAGCCAACCGATGGCTTCCTCGGATATCCGGGGATAGGCGGATACATGCAGCAGTCTGGCTGTGGGTGCACCACTTGGGCAGGGCGACAGCCAAGGGGCAAGATGCTGGATTTCGAGCCACCGCGCCCGCCAGACCCAGCCGTTTGTACCTTCGGTGGGTCCATGCCGTCCGACGGTTTTCACCCAGCCTGCGTGGCCTTCCAGCGTGGTCAATATGAGTGCCAGATCGTGGAGCTCGCCCGTCTGGGTGATGACATTCTGGTTGTGGATGCTGCCTTTTGTGTCCAGATTTATCCAGAGCCAAGCGTCCGCATAGTCGGTCATTGAGGGCAACATGAGGTTGTCTGGCGCCTTATGGCTGGGTCGGCAGCTCGTCGCACGGGTGTCGTGCGACGAAGGGCAGGTTGAAACAGGTAAGCCACAGCATTTGAAAGTTCCTTTTCCAGGGCTGTTGTGCGAAATCGCGCATGCAGAGGTACTAATGTAAGGATAGCTAGGATTGCGTGCAATGAATATTTCAACTCGATGAGGTTGCGGGGCCCATGATGACCGGGGCTATCACGTCGCCGTCGAGATAGACCCGTCCCTGTTGAATCCGCAGGGGAACGGGCTGAAGATGGTGTCCTGTGCAGGGGCCCTTCATGCAATATCCGCTTTTCGGGTCGAAGTGGGCATTATGCACATCGCAGCGCAATACTGGCCCGGACGGCTTTTCCACCAGATAGCCGCGCCGTGCGGTACGGGCCAGCGGTGATCCATTGTGCGGGCACACGTTGGCGAAAGCCTGGATGCGATTGTGTTCCCGCACCACCACGATGCTGGGGATGCCCTGGATGGGGCGAACGCCCAAGGCATCGGCAGGACCAAGGTCGTCGAGACGGCACAAGGGTTGTTCGGTCTGTTCTTCGGTGGATACCAGGCCTTCAAAACCGGATTGCGCAATCTTTTTTTCCGCCAGTCGCACGCCGAACGTGAGCGCATCAGGCCAGGTCATCCGGTCAAGACGCCCGTGGATGGTACCGGCGATCAGCGTATCGCCCGCGCCGATGGTGTCAACCACCGAATCGACGGGCGTGCTTGGGATGTGTATGCCCGGGCCCGGTTGCGCGGGATCACGTAGATAGGCCCCGGCCTCCCCCCAACCCAGAATCAAAACCGCCTGGGGTGCCCAGGTCGCGGCCTCGGCCAGAAATGCCTCCGGCTGGGCGAACCCCCGCCCCAACGCGAAGGCTCGTGAGAAGAACACGACATCCGGAAAGGGAAAGAGCTGGTCGAGAAAGGGGCGTTCCTTTTCAACTTCCAGCGAGATCGGCATCTCTGGATGCAGTTTCCGGGTCCAGGCCAGCATGGCGGCGGTATCCATGCAGTGTCGACCTTCGAAATGCAGCCAGTCGAAAGAGTTCAGGTCGATTTTCAGGAAAGGGCTGACGTCATATTCCGGCAGGTCACGGAAGTGAACGATGCTGCGCGAACCCGTCATGCGGTTCAGCGTGATGTAGGAGGTGGGCGCATGGCCATAGCCAATACGCTCGGCGTGGCTGAGGTCGATGCCCTGCTGTTGCAGTTTTTCCTGGATCAGCAGTCCGTCGCTGTCCTGAGTGAGTACGCCGGCAAAATGACCCTGGTGGGCAAGCTGGCTCAGAACCGTGAGGGTATTGGTGACATTGCCGCCGGTTCGGCGATGTTGTGCCAAGGCCCGGACTTCGCTGTCTTCAGGCGGGTAACCATCAACCTCGTTGATAATGTCGAGTGTGGCGATGCCCACGCCTAATATCTTTGCCATGCGCGCCTCTAAGACTTCGGAGTATTGAGCGGGCAATTATGCCGAATCGGCGTGGCTGGTCGGAAGTGTTTTGGTTTCGATGCGCCACTCGTGCTGTGTGGCGTGCAGGAGCAGGCAGCCTGCCCCGCCATAGGCGCGTACGCGTCCGGCTGCACCGGGATTCAAAATCCAGATTGGGGTGCTGGTGTCGATACAGCGCTGGTGCGTATGCCCGTAGACGATGGCGCGCGCTTCCGGGTGGCGAGCCCGCAGCTTCTCGTGCCGGACATGCGCCGGGGTGACGCGATGGCCGTGTTCGACCACGAGGATTCCGCCGGGCAGTTTGAGTACGGCAGTTTCGGGCAGGGTATCCAGCAGGTGCGCGGTGCCGGAGGGCCACTGTTCGGGGGTATCGTTGTTGCCCCTGACGGCAATGACATGCCCGGACTTGGGGGTGACTCGGCGCAGGATATCCGGATCGAGGATGTCGCCAGCATGTACGATGACATCACACTGCTCCATGAGCGCGAGGATGGCATTTTCGATCACGCCATGCGTGTCGGAAATGATCCCGACACACACTGCAGCCTGAGTTTCAAGATCCACGCCCCCTCCTCATGTCTTGTCCGTGATCGTTTCGATGAATTCGGTTCGACGCGCCGAAGCCCCAGATGTTCCACATCAATCTATCCACAGTATGGGCGGCGGGGTGGATTCTGTCACCTGCTGTGCAGAAAACGAGGTGAGCAACTGCGGCTGTTCATGGTGAAAATACAATATAAGTAATTGTATTTAAATAATTTGATTTGGCGGCCAGGCGCGCCGAAAAAGACGAAAAGCACCTGAATAGCCTAGGGTTGTGCCGGGATACTGCAGGGCGATCCCGGGATGCTTTTCTAAGGCCTTCCGAAGATTTCCTTCGGCGCCGGACACCATCGAGGAATAGTCTCATGAGGGCGTTTGGTCCCTTCGCGTTCGTACGGGGTGTGGTTCGTGGGTTTTTGCGCGTCGGTCAACGTATGATGTCGCCCCAAGGGCCGTTTTCTGAAGAATTTGGCGGCGCTCATTTTCCATCCCGCGTAGATTACATCGTATGAATTATCAGCATCATTTCCATGCCGGCAACCATGCCGATGTGCTCAAGCATCTGGTGCTTCTGCAGTTGATCGCCTTGATGCAGCAGAAGCCGGGCGGTTTCCTGGTGCTGGATACCCATGCCGGTGCAGGATCTTACGACCTGGATGAGGCCGAGGCCCGGCGGAGTGACGAGGCCTCGGGCGGCGTCGGCCGCTTACGGGCAGCCGTCGAGCAGGATGGGGCCGCCGTGCCCGAGTTGATTCGGCAGTATCTGGCCCGGGTGGCTGAATTCGGTCGCCGGACGTATCCCGGATCGCCCCTGCTGGCGGCATCGAGTCTGCGGTCGCAGGATCGCTTTCTGGGTGTGGAGATGGTGTCCAAGGTGGCGCGCGAACTGGAGCGAAATTTATCTACACTTCCCTATACGGAGGGCGGGCTGGGCGCTCGTCGCCGGATGACGCGCTGCGACGACGGGCTGCGCGGTTTGAAGGCCGATCTGCCGCCGATCGAACGACGGGGATTGATTCTGATCGATCCGCCCTACGAACAGACCAGCGAGCGCGAGGACATCACCCTGGCGCTGGAAGCCGGGCTGCAGCGTTTTGCGACGGGCGTGTTCGTCCTGTGGTATCCCATCAAGCAGCGGGAGTTTCTGGATCGCTGGCTGCGGCGCATCGCGCGCCTGACGACCAAGCCGGTCCTGACGATCGAGAATTCCATTGTTCGCGATGAGCTGGGCAATCGACTGACCGGTTCCGGTCTGCTGATCATCAACCCGCCCTGGCAGTTCGAGGCCCTCATGCAACCGACCCTGACCTATCTGAATCAGGCCTTGCGTGAGGATGATGCCGCACCAGCCACGCTGCGTTGGCTTAATCCGCCGGCATAGCTGCCGAGTCGTCCGTCGACGGGATGTGCCCGAGGGCTTGTCGGACCTGAGGCAGGGCGCGGCGGCTGATTTCCAGCGAGCGATCCAACCCCTGCGCTTCGGCAAGGTGTCGCCCTGCCCCATCACGCCGGATGGCTGTCAGGCGGGCGCGGTTCAATAGGCTGTTGCGATGAATCCGCAACACATAATCCCCCAGCAGTGCCTCAACCTCTTTCAGACTGTGGTCGATCAGGGCCTCGCCCGTACTGTGTATGAGGCGGGTGTATTTGTCTTCGCTGAGTACGGCGATCACCTGGCTAGCCCGGATGGTGCGTTGTGCCCTGCCGATCTGGATGCTGATGCCGGGCTCATGTTCCTGCTGCGCGCGGGTCGGCTGTCGCGCCCGGGCGATGGCCTGGGCGAGTCGGGCCGGTTCGATGGGTTTGAGCAGATAGTCGACCGGACCGGCCGCGAAGGCATCGAGCGCATGTTGGGGATGGGCGGTGGTGAAGATGATCGCCGGTGGCAGGGGACGTTCCCGCACGCGCGTGGCCCAGGCCAGCCCGGACTCGCCGGGCATTTCAATATCGAGAAACACCAGATCCGGATCCTGATCCAGTAGCGCTTGGGCGGCCACGGTGTGACCGGCTTCGCCGATCACCACGATGTCCGGGTGTTCATTGAGCAGGCGTCTCAGGCGCGCGCGCGCCAAGGGTTCATCATCCACAATCAGGGTTCTCATGCGGATGCTCCCTTGTGGTCTGATACCGGCGCGCGTGGAATGACCAACTTGACCCGGTAGTGTTGATCCACGATGCCTGTACGCAGTGTGGCCGCCTCGCCGAACATCAGGGCGAGTCGATCCTGAATATTGGCCAACGAGATCCCGTTGCCGTGCGTGTCCGCCGGGGCGGTTTCCACGAGCGGGTTCTCGATCACGATGCTGACCGACAAGGCGCTGACGAGGCAGTACAGACGAATGGTGCAGGGCGTGGTGCTGCGCTCGGCACTATGACGGACGGCGTTTTCCAGCAAAGGCTGCAGGGTCAGCACAGGTAACAGGATATCGGGCAGAGGCTCGGCAGGCAGAGATTCCTCCACGGATAAGCGGTCGCCCAATCGCCATTGCTCCAGAGCCAGATAGCGCCGTGCCAATTCCAATTCATCGGAGAGGCGCGAGACATCGCCGGCATGGAGCGCCGCCCGAAAAATCGAGGCCAGATTCAGTACGGCCGATTCGGCGGCCTTGGGGTCGGTATCGATCAATGCGGCGACGGTATTGAGGCTGTTGAACAGAAAATGCGGGCGAATCCGGGCATGGAGTGCGTCCAGTTCGGCCTTGGTTTGTGCCGTCAGTTGTCGGGCCTTGCTCAAATGAAGGGAGAATATCCAGATGCCGACCGCACCGACCACGGAAGCTATTGCTTGATTGTGCAGAAGAAACTGCCCCTGTGATTCGGTTGATTGCCAGCCAAGCTGGGTCAGCGACTGGTAGGCGAACAGGCTCACGATCGAAGTGACCACCAATAAAATACCCATGACACTCAGCAGCAGGGGCGTGAGGCTCAATGCGCTCAAGGGCCGTCGCAGGGTGCATAACAAACCCACCGTGAGAAGGGCGACCCAGGCCGTGAACCAGGCCGTCGTACCCAGGCGTATCCAGCGGTCTTCGCTGGCGCCGGGTGCAATGGCCAGCAACAGGGCCAGACAGAAGGCCAGCAACAGGGTGATCAGCAGGATGCGCGGCGTGCAGAACGCGGGCAATGCAGATGAGCGCGGGCCGGAGTTCGGTTTGTGGGGCGCCATGACGATCTCCTTGTCGTGGAACAGTCTGTCCGAGCGAGGGTACCGAGGCGGGTTTGTCCCGTATCGGTTCAACCCCGGGGCTCTTGGGCGGCGGGCCGGTCCGACAGGGGATGGGTAAACAGTGGATTCCCTGCCTGCGATATACTACCGCAATCCTTCGAACCACACCGAGAAGCACGCCATGATCCGACCCGACGAGCAAACCCCTGATCAGACACACGACCTGCCCCTGGTCAAACTGTGGGGCGGCCGGTTCGATGAGCCGACCGATGCCTTCGTGGAAGCCTTTACGGCATCGATTGGCTTCGATAAACGGCTGTATCGGGAGGACATCGCCGGATCGATCGCCCACGCCCGGATGCTGGCCAAGGTTGGTGTGCTGACGACGGATGAATGTGACAAGATCGTCCAGGGCCTGAACGGCATTCAGTTCGATATCGAGCGCGGCGACTTCGCCTGGGTGGTGGCCTACGAAGATGTGCACATGAATATCGAGGCCCGATTGATCGACCGGATCGGCGATGTCGGCAAGAAATTGCACACCGGCCGTTCGCGCAACGATCAGGTGGCCACCGATGTCCGCCTGCATCTGCGGGCGGCGATTGATCGCATCCAACTGGAACTCACGCGTCTGCGCTTAGGGCTGGTCGATCTGGCTGAGCGCGAGGCCGATACCGTGATGCCGGGGTTCACTCACCTGCAGGTGGCCCAGCCGGTCAGCTTCGGCCATCACCTGCTGGCCTGGTATGAAATGCTGACCCGCGATGCCGAACGCCTCGTGGACGTGCGTCGGCGTGTGAATGTATTGCCCCTGGGTTCGGCGGCGCTGGCGGGCACCTCCTATCCGCTGGATCGTGCTTACGTGGCCGAACAGCTGGGTTTCGACGGGGTGAGTCGTAATTCGCTGGATGCCGTGTCCGATCGGGATTTCGCCATCGAATTCCTGTCCGCCGCTGCGCTCACCATGATGCACCTCTCGCGCATGAGCGAGGAGTTGGTCCTCTGGACCTCCGCCCAGTTCGGTTTTGTTGATCTGCCCGATCGGTTCTGTACCGGCAGTTCGATCATGCCGCAGAAGAAGAATCCCGATGTGCCCGAACTCGTGCGCGGCAAGACCGGACGGGTCTACGGCGATCTGTTTGCCCTGCTTACGCTGATGAAAGGCCAGCCGCTGGCCTACAACAAGGACAATCAGGAGGACAAGGAGCCGCTGTTCGACGCCATCGACACCCTGCTGGGCTCCCTGCGCGCCTTCGCCGACATGATTCCTGCGCTGCAACCCAACCGGGATCGGATGCGTACGGCGGCCCGTCAGGGGTTCTCCACCGCGACCGACCTGGCCGACTATCTGGTGCGTCTGGGCATACCGTTCCGGGATGCCCACGAGATCGTGGGCCGTGCGGTGCGCCATGCCCAGAACGAGGGCTGCGATCTGGCCGATCTTTCTCTGGCCGTCCTGCAGGGGTTTTCCGCGAAAATCACGGAGGAGGTCTTTTCGGTGCTGACGCTGGAAGGCAGTCTGGCCGCGCGTAATCTGGAAGGCGGCACGGCTCCGGAGCAGGTTCGCAAACAGGTGGCTTTGGCACGCGCGGCGCTGGCGGACTGACAGGGCATGCGCGCGTCAGCGATATCAATGTAGGAGGCGCCCATGGAATCCGAACGTTTTCAGCGGGGCTGGGAAAAGCTGCAGGAAATCGATGGGGCGGCGGCAGAACATGTCATGACTGCCCTGAAAGACATTGCACCCGATCTGGGCCGCTATATCGTCGAATTTCCCTATGGCGACGTCTATTCCCGACCGGGGCTGAGCCCCCGGGACCGCCAGATCGTGACCGTATCGGCACTCGCTGCGATGGGTAATGCGCTGCCGCAATTGAAGATCCATATTCATGCGGCGCTGAACGTGGGCTGCACACGTCAGGAAATCGTTGAGATCATGATTCAGATGGCGGTGTATGCAGGGTTCCCGGCGGCGCTGAATGGCATGTTTGCCGCCAAGGACGTCTTTGCCGAGCGGGATGCGGTCGATCAGGCGAATTGAATCGGCCTGAACCCTGTGTGGCGGTATCAGGCCGAAGCGGCGGCCGATAGGTTACTTAGCCAATCGGCCATATCGGCCAGTTCATCGGGAATGATGCTGTGTTCCATGGCGTAGCTGTGTTGCGTGACGGCCGTCATGCCGAGGGCGCGCAAATGGGCGGCGGTGCTGTCCGCCGACGTGTGCGGGATGACATCGTCCTGTGTGCCGTGACCGATGAACACCGGCAGGGTAAGACGGTCGGAAGGTACGGCGAACAATGCGCGGGCCGGTAGCCAGGTCGAGAGCAGGAGCACCCCCAGCGGCGGTCGGACTGTCGCCATCGCGGTGCGCAATGCGACCACGCCACCCTGGGAAAATCCACCGATCACGAAGGGCTGGTCGCCGATGCGTTGCTCAATCAGTCGGGTCATCTTGTCTACTGCGGCTTGGATTCCCGCTTCGTCAACGGGTGCCGTGCGGTCGAGTCCGTAGATATCGAACCAGCTCGGCATGACATAGCCATTGTTGACGGTGACAGGGACACTGGGCGCCTCCGGGGTGTGAATCTCATAAGTGCCGGGCGCCAGGTTGGCCTGCTCCACCAGCAGCCGACCCACGGGGGCCAGATCATCGCCTTGAGCACCCAGGCCATGGAGCAGGAAAATATGCAGCGTTTGATTCATGATGCGTCACAGTAAATGGGAACAATTTTTTGATTGTAGCCCACTGCCCCCTTCGCGCAGGTGATGATTGTTCGGGGTGCCTCTCCGTGTTCTGGGCGTTCGGTAGGGCGGGTCGGTTTTCCGGATGGACGGACGCGCCTGTTAAAGTAGGCCTCATGTTCAGGGTGTCCGGTTCCATTAGCTCATTTGTCGAGGTCCCATGACTGATTCTCATATCGATCGATCCGAATTCGACCACCGGTCCGTCCGGCGTGATTTTGTGTTTGGTGAATTGCATCGGCCGGATCTGTCGCCGAATCCGGTGGATCAGCTCCAACACTGGTTGTCCGCCGCCGAGACCGCCGGCAACTTCGATCCGACGGCCATGTGTCTGTCGACCGCGAGCGCGGCGGGTCGGCCATCGTCACGGTATGTGCTACTCAAGCATCTGGATGTACGAGGTCTGTGTTTCTATACCGACAGCCGGAGTCGCAAGGGCCGTGAGCTGGCCGAGAATCCGTTTGCAGCCCTCGCATTTTATTGGCCGGAAACGGATCGGCAGGTTCGGGTTGTCGGCCGAGTGGAACGCTTGTCCGAGGCGGATGCCGAGGACTACTTTCAGCAACGGCCCATCAAATCGCGCATGGCGGCTGCTGCTTCGATCCAGAGTACACCGATTGATGCACGCGCGGATCTGGAGGCCCGGTATCACGCCATTGAAACCCAATATCCCGAGGGCGATGTGCCGCGGAACCCGGCTTGGGGCGGTTTTCGACTGGTGCCGGACGAGTGGGAGTTCTGGCAGGGGCGGCCTTCGCGGCTGCATGATCGGTTCGTCTATCTGCCTGATTCGAGCGGTACCCAGGCATGGCAGATTCAGCGACTGATGCCGTGACCGGCGAAAACCCGCCGCTGGAGCCCGGCTGGTGGTCGGTGCTGGAACCGGTCTTCGCCACGGAAGCCGTCGATCGGTTGCGGGATTTTCTGCGCACGGAATTGCGGGCGGGAAAACAGGTGTTGCCTGCCAAGACAGACTGGTTCAATGCCTTCAATGCCGCCCCGTTCGATCAGGTGCGGGTCGTTATTCTTGGCCAGGACCCCTACCCCACACCCGGTCACGCGCACGGCCTGAGTTTTTCGGTACGTCCTGATGTGCGCCCGTTACCGAAATCGCTGATCAATATCTTCAAGGAGATGGTGGACGATCTCGACATCCACAACACCTCCGGCGATCTGACGCCGTGGGCGAATCAGGGCGTGCTCTTGCTGAACGCGGTGCTGACGGTGCCTGCCCGACAGTCGGCGGGGCATCAGAATCAGGGCTGGGAGCTGATTACCGACGCGGCGATCACAGCGCTCGCTGCCCGGTCGAAACCGGTGGTGTTCGTGCTCTGGGGTGCCGCCGCCCAGCGCAAGGCGGCCTTGATCGCGCC
>DATKTJ010000149.1:0-9569 GCA_035531235.1 Halothiobacillus sp.
GATACTCGTGCTCACGGCCCAACCGGGCCACAAGCTGCGGGCGCTGGCCTCCGGCGCAAAGGATTTCGTAGCCAAACCGTTTGACCTGGTCGAAGTCAAGACGCGAATTCACAACATGCTGGAAGTGCGGTTGTTGTACAAACAACTCGAACATTACAACCAAATGCTGGAACAAACAGTGCAGGAACGCACGGTCGAACTGCGCGAAAGCGAAGCGCGCTTTCGCCGTTTGACGGAATTGGCATCCGACTGGTACTGGGAGCAGGACGAGAACGGGCATTTCACCAAGGTTTACGGCCCGGTGCTGGAGATGCTCGGCACCCCGGTCGACGCCTTGCTCGGCGGAGCCCAGGAAGTGCAGGGGGCGCACTGGAATGAGGCTGAGCGCGCGACGCTCGAAGCGAACATAGCGGCGCGGCGGCCATTCCTGGATTTCGTCTACAGCCGGACCGATGCCGATGGTGCACATCAATATTTTCAGGTAAGCGGGGAGCCGATGTTCAACGTATCCGGCCGCTTTACCGGTTATCGCGGCGTGGGCCGGGACGTTACCGAGATCATGCGCGATAACGCTCGCCCGAATGCGGCATAAATCGAAACGATGTCTACGAACCACACAATTTATAATTCCAATTCCTGATAGAAACGCCGCATGTATCCCACCGACCGTTCGCCCTGACCTTTCGGCTGCGCTCAGGACTAAAGGCCTTGTCGAAGGGTGTGTGTGGTTCGACAGGCTCACCACGAACGGGTGTGGATTGGTGGCGTTTTTAATGCAAATTGGAATAACCTACTGGGCCACCTGCTGACGCTGATACTCCTTACGTTTCATTTTGAAGTAATCATCCCGCTCTACTTCATGCAACTGGCGGGCGTACTGATCGGTGGCGTTATACCAATGCTGCAACCGTTTCTCCAGCTGATCCTTGGGCGGTGTAGTCAACGCGGCAAGATAAGCATCAATAGCCAGGTAATAGCGCATGGTATTGCGTTCCACCACGCCGCGCACCCCTTGAATATAAACAGGCTGGCCATTGGGCAGTTTACCCGTGACGGTAAACCCGACCTTGTCCCTGCCGATTGTTGCCAGGTAGCCTTGCATGGCGAGGCGACCAGTTAAACCAAAGGCATAGGCATAGGTGAAATGCACAAAGGTGCGCCCCTCTTTAAGCGGTGTGGCTTCAATCCGGATGCGATAGTCATGGGTGCTCAAGGGGCCGCTCTCGGCATTGAGTTCCACTGCGAAATACTCCGGCGTCGCAATCACCCCGCGATAGTTGAACTCGGCACGATAGGCATCCGCCAGCGGCTGATCGTATTTCCTGCCGAGATCTACGGTGAGGACAGTGCCGGCCTTGTTGCCGGAAGCCTGACAGTATTTGATATTAATGTGCAGTATCAGCACATCGCACCAATGCGCCGGGTTGTTGAGCGCCGCGTTAACGGCGGCAAACGGATAATCGACCACGGCATAGATTTCGCCCTTCAAATCGTGCGAGGATTCCGCAGAATCAAGATAGAGCGCGCGTTTAAACTGATTGTTGCGTAGCTGTTTGCCCAATTCCGTGAACTTGGCGCGCAGCGGTACGGCGGACATATCCGGCTCGGTGGCGAAAGACTTCCCGGCTCCGAACCCTACCCCGCAGATAAGCACAAAAACCGGCATCCATCGCAACGGCCTTGCCTTGAATGCCTGACTAAAACGCATACGCTTTATCCTCATTCGAAAAATCTGCCGCATTGCAAAAACCCGGTTTGGATCAGCGCATGCTGACGGATTACAACCAGCGTGCCCACAAACGCGCCGCCCTTTCCTTGATGCGGGCGACGATCGAACGATTTCTCCACGCTTCGAGCGTAACGAGTTTGGACGATGCCAGGTCTTTCTCGAACAGGGCCTGCATTTGCGCACCGAAATCCTGCCCCAGCATGACTGCGTTGATTTCCTGGTTGTTGATGAAACTACGCCAGTCGAGATTGGTTGAGCCTACGGTTGACCAGACACCGTCTATGAGCGCGGTTTTGGCATGCAGCAATGCATCTTGCCGCTCATAGATTTTTACGCCGGCGCTCAGTAGCTCATCGTAATAAGAACGCGATGCGTAATACACCAGCATCGAATCTATTTTTTCGGGCAACAACAGCCTCACGTCCACGCCGCGCTGAACCGCCTCCTTCAGTGCGGCAAGCAGCTGCGGATCGGGGACAAAATAGGCATTGGTCAGAGAAATCCGGGTTTCCGCACTATTGATGGCAGAGAGCAAGGTTGCATAGATCTGGCTGTAAGGCTCCTCGGGCGAACTTCCGATGGCACGGACTACCTCATTGCCCTTGCTACCCGGCTCAGGGAAATAATTTCTAGATGCCAATGGCTCGCCTTTTTGCTCGCTCCATGCCGCCATAAACAGTTTCTGGAATTCGCTGACAACCGGCCCCGCCATACGCAAATGGGTATCACGCCATGGCGGGTTGTCTTTGGTCGATTTAGTTCTGCCAGTTGACCCGCTGGAATATACGCTGCTGATATTGATACCGCCGACAAAAGCGACCTGTCCATCCACGATCAATAGCTTACGGTGATCTCGCCGGTTGACTTGCCAGCCTTTACGCGCGAGGAGCGGATTAATCGGATTGAATTCCAGAACATTCACCCCACTTTCTTTCAGCGGTGTGAAAAATTCTTTTGGCGTGCTGATTGCCCCCACGCTATCGTAAATAAGGTTTACCTGCACACCGCTACGTTGCTTGCTGATCAATAGATCCGCAAACCGCCGCCCGATCTCATCATCTTCGATGATGTAGGTCTCCATATTGATATGATTCTTCGCATTCTCTATGGCTGCGAACATGGAGTTGTAAGTTGTCGGGCCATCGACCAGCAGCTCCACTTTGTTGCCCACCACCAGCGGGCTGCCGACAATCTCCGCTTCCAGTGCCAGATGTCTATCGAAGATATTAGTCTCTGCGCCATTGCTTTTAAGTCTGGCGAGAATCGCCTTGCTCTGCTGAGAAGTCAGGGGGCCATGCGCACCATCGAGCTGCACAGGATGCGATGGCTGCATCGCCATGTCGGGCACCATGACAGGTATTGAGCTACAACCTGCGAGCAGCGCCAGGCAAAGCGCTGCCGCAAGTTTTGCAATGCTCACATACCCAATTTTCTTTATAACCATCTGCCTCTCCTCCAAGCAGTTATCATGATCCGCCCGCACATTGAAGAATAGACAAATCCGCATAAGCAGTTAGCAGGTATCCAGTGTTACCGGGGCAAGCTCAATATTGGCCCTGACTATCCACTTTGTTTGTTCGCCAGCGCACAGACACGACAAGACTCCAGCGATAACCTGAGCATCATTGAGGCTGGAAGGTTGCCATGCCACAGCAAATTCAGTGCAGGGTGGCCAGTCGCAATAGTCAATTCACGATAAAGGAGACAAAAATGAACTGGGATCAAATCGAAGGGAATTGGAAACAATTGAAGGGCAATATCAAGCAGCAGTGGGGCAAGCTGACCGATGATCATTTGGATGTGATTGCAGGCAAGCGTGAACAACTGGCCGGAAAGATTCAGGAAGTCTATGGCCTCACTAAAGAGGAAGCGGAAAAGCAGATTGCCGATTGGCAGGCTAGCCAGAAAGACAAACCTCACTAACGCGATGCCTGTGTGGGCATGAATACGCCGCCCATCGCTTCACCCTGGACATATTAAACAACTTAAAGGAATCATCATGAATAAAATCAATATCAGTGCAATCGTGTTGGCAATCAGCCTTGCCTATAGTGTGAACGCCATGGCGCAAAACATGTCGAAGAGCGAATACAAAGCTGCCGAGAAAAACATCGTGGCCGAGTACAAGTCCGCCAACGACAGTTGTGGTTCATTCGCCGCTAACGCCAAGGATATCTGCATGGCCGAAGCAAAAGGCAAGGAAAAGGTCGCGAAAGCCGAACTCGAAGCGCAATACAAGCCTTCTAAAAAAGCGGACTACGAAGTCAGTGTTGCCAAGGCCGAAGCGGATTACACGGTAGCCAATGAAAAGTGCGATGACAAAGCCGGCAACGAAAAGGACGTTTGTGTGAAAGAAGCGAAAGCCGCATTGGTGAGCGCAAAAGCCGACGCCAAAGCACAGTTGAAATCCTCGAAGGCAAATGCAACGGCCCGCGAAGAGACCTCCGAGGCACGCATGAAGGCGCAAGAAAAAGGCAGCGAAGCGCGCCAGGACGCAGCGGCTGCCAAGCGTGACGCGGATTATACGGTGGCGAAAGAAAAATGCGATGCACTGGCGGGCGTCGCCAAGGAACTTTGTGTGAACAATGCAAAGAAGCTCTACGGCAAATAATCCGACGGGCAGGAATTTTCCTAGCACCGGATGTTTAACACGGAGGTATTCCAAATGAACACGATGCATAAATTAGCACTGAATGCGGTAGCTGTAACCGTGCTGTTCGGCCTGGGGGGATGTGCCGGAATGTCGACGCAGGATAAAAACACCGCGATCGGCGCCGGCGTCGGCGCTGTGGGCGGCTCCGTCCTGACCGGCGGCAGCGCTGTCGGCACGGTGGGTGGCGCTGCTGTAGGCGGCGTCATTGGCCACGAGATCAGCAAATAATACGCTTCATCTACGCTACAGCTGCGCCGGCCCTATGGGTGCGGGCGTGGCTGGATGCATAGCCCATGTCTAGCCTATACTATCGCCTTATGTGCGATACCGCACTGAAATGCCAAGCAATATGTAAAGAGTTAGCGCTGGTGTCGCATTCCGATGACAACCATGACGCCAACTTTGGTTTTCGAACTGGAGGTCACAAAATGCTGAAAATTCGCCACGTATTCATTGTGCTAGGGATGCTGATGTCATCAGTGGCTTCTGCTGCTGTTCAGGTGAGTATCGGTATCGGGCTTCCAAATATGAGCATCGGGATCAACCTGCCGGCATACCCGGAGCTTGTCCGCGTGCCAGGTTACCCGGTCTACTACGCGCCACGACTGGAAGCAAACTTCTTCTTTTACGACAGTATGTACTGGGTTTACCAGGACGATAACTGGTACGCGAGTTCCTGGTACAACGGACCCTGGGGGCTTGTGGGTCCAGAGGCTGTGCCGGTGTATGTCCTGCGTATCCCTGTGCGCTACTACCGCCAGCCTCCTGGATACTTCCGCGGGTGGCGTCCGGATGCACCGCCACGCTGGGGTGATCACTGGGGCCGTGACTGGGAACAGCGTAGAAGCGGTTGGGACAGATGGAATCGCAGCGCTGCCCCGGCACCAGCCCCACTACCTACCTACCAGCGGCAGTATTCAGGTGATCGGTATCCCCGACAAGTGGAGCAGCAGCAGGAGCTTCACCAGCGGAATTACCGTTACCAGCCGCGTGACCCCGTAGTGCGGCAACACTATCAGGAGCGGGCAGGGCAACGAGCGCCTGAGGAAAGAGGTTCCAGGCAGCAGAATATCCAGCGTTCTACTCCACGCCAGCAGGGTGGTCCAGCCGACCAGCGCGAGCAGTCACCGCAAAGGGGAGGCGAAGGCGTTCAGAGGTCAACCCCAGCCTCTCCACAACAAGGACGTCAGGAAATTCAGGATCGCAGGCAGCCGCCACAGCCAGGGGCCGCCCAGCGCGAGCAGCAGATGCCAAGATCGCAGGGCCGGGAAGAAAGACAGCAAGGCAAGGACGCCACACGCGAGCAGAAACGGAGGGGTCAAGGGCAAGAGCAGGAGCGAGGTCGGGATCGCAATGAGTAATGCAAGTTGAGCCGATCTCAGTGAACTTAAATACGTAACAACAGTAAAGTCATCGGCTCATGTCTTCGTGCGTTAATCAAGAACCACTAACAACAGGATATCCAACATGAAACGTTTTTTGATCGCAGCGGCGATAGCCGCAACCACCGTCACCACCCCGGCACTTGCTGCCGACGTTGGAGTCTCGGTCAGCATCGGCCAACCGGGCTTCTATGGCCAAATCGACATCGGCGACTATCCGCCGCCACAAGTGATCTATCGTCAGCCGTTAGTCATCGAGCGGGTACCGATGAGCCGCCCGCCGGTCTATCTGCGCGTACCTCCGGGCCACGCCAAACATTGGAGCAAGCACTGCCGCGAATACAACGCCTGCGGCGAGCGGGTCTACTTTGTGCAAGATAACTGGTACAACCGCGAGTATGTTCCGCGTTACCAGGAACAACATCGTGATCGCCAGTATGACCGCCGTGACGAGGGCAGGGATGATTATCGTGGGAAGCAAAAGAACGACCGCCATGGAAATGGCCATGGCCGTGATCACTAAGGTATTGGCGTAACAACTGTCCCGGCTCATACCTCCGCAATGTCGCGGGGGTATTTGTGCCCATCACCCCGCTAGTGGGGTGATTATTAATCTTCAGCATAGTCTACCTATTTCCACCGTCACGCACCCCGTCAACCAGGCGGCAGACGAGAGACTTGCTAACATCCGTTCATTCCGGGTAACCATTTGATGAGCAGCTCCACAGTGCCAACCGAGCAATCAAAGATTAGCGCCGTTATTCTGGCCGGAGGCCGGGCTCGGCGCATGGGTGGCGCCGACAAGGGGCTGCTGCTCCTGAACGGCCGCCCCCTGATCGCTTGGGTACTGGAACGCATTGCGCCACAGGTCGATGAGCTATTCATCAGCGCCAACCGCAACCTCGACCAATACCACCTCTTCGGTCACCCGGTGCTGCCTGACACAGCCCCCGACTTTCAGGGTCCGCTCGCCGGGCTGCTCCGCGCCATGACCGAAGCCGCCCACCCGCTGATTCTAAGCGTGCCGTGCGATACCCCTTTTCTGCCTGACGATCTGGTTGAACGATTGACTGTCGCGCTCGAGGAAAGCGGCGCAGACATTGCCATCCCGGTTTGCGGAGGGCAGGTTCACCGCGCAGTTTGCCTGTGCCGCCATAGTCTTCTGCCCGGCTTGGAAACTTTTCTCGCTCAGAATGGCCGCCGGGTCGGGGAATGGCAATCCATGCTTCGGCGCGTCGAAGTGCCATTCGACGACGAACTGAGTTTTCTCAACCTCAACACCCCCGACGAATTAGCCGCCGGCGGACAACCACTCGAAACTCGTTAGATTGTGCCGCCAGCCGCTATAGACCATAAAACAAAAATGGCCCGGCAGGAGTCCTGCCGGGCCATTTTCAGAAGCGGCTCAACTAGCCGAAGCGATGCTTGGCGCCCTTGCTTCTTTTACCCATTTCTTGATGCGCTGGGCATCGCCGATACGCGACAGTTTGCCCCAAGAATCGAGCAGCACGATCACCATCGGCCGGTTGGCGATATTTGCCTGCATCACCAGACAATGGCCAGCCTCGTTAATGAAGCCGGTTTTGGAAAGTCCGATCTCCCAGGTCTTGTTTCGCACCAGCATGTTGGTGTTCTTGAACTGCATGCGGCGCGGCCCGCCGCGCATTGCCACGTCATAGAAGCCCGTGGTGGTTATTTCACGGATCAAGGGATAAGCGTAAGCGGCGTTGACCATCTTGACCAGATCCTGCGCGGTCGAAATGTTATTGCTATTGAGGCCGGTAGAATCGACAAACCGGGTATGCGACATGCCAAGATTTTCCGCCTTGCGGTTCATCGCAGCGACAAAGGCCGGAAAACCGCCGGGATAAGCACGGGCCAAAGCTGCCGCCGCACGGTTCTCGGAGGACATCAGCGCCAGTTGCAGGGCCAATTGGCGACTAAGCGTGGTACCGACCTTGATCCGGGAGTGCGTACCCTTCAACGAGTCCCTGTCTTCGCCGCTGATGGCGATTTTCTCATCGAGGGGCAATTGCGCGTCCAGCACCACCATCGCCGTCATCAATTTGGTGATGGAGGCAATCGGCATGCGCGCATCGGTATTCTTGCCGAACAGCGTGCGGCCGGTCTTCTGATCCACAACCATCGCCGACGACGAACGCAGGTCGAGTCCGGAATTGCGGAAGGTGATCGGCGCTTCTTCGGTCGCGAGTCTGGTCTCGGCCTGGAGCACAATGCCCACAGCCTGATCCGTCTGGCTCTGCGCCTGGCCGATTTCGCCAGCTATTGATGCGGACGCAATGAACCACGCGCATCCCATCACCCAATTTAATCGCATGCTTCCTCCTTGGAACCCGAACTTAAGAACTTGCTTCAAAGTGTAACCCCATTCAGGAAAAATTGTAAAACCAATTTCTATACATATTAGCTCATCCCTATAATTTATCTAGATAAATAATAATCCTCATACAACCCGTTTCCCGCCCCGCCGGCGATAATTCTTCTGGCATTTTCACCACAACATGCCAATAATTAACTATAGTTAATGTATCGCCTAGTAGAAGAAAATATTAATGGAACCCGACAACCATGCGGTTCGCGTCGAACTGGAATCCAAACAAGCCGCTTTATTGCTCGAACGACTGGAAACTTTGCGTAGCGAATTAGGCAGGGTGGGCGAAGATCTAATCAATTTACTGCGAAGCGCGGGCGCTGCCCCGCTCGCAGAACCCGATTCGGCCTGCCGAAAAAAAGCCGGAAACGGCGAATAGACTGCTGCAGCAGGCCAAATAGTCACATCCGCCCTATCATCGCCTGACCGAAAGCCGAACAGGAAACCTGGGTCGCACCGGGCATCAGCCGCGCAAAATCGTAGGTTACATTTTTTGCGTCGATTGCCCGCTCCATCGACTTGACGATCAAATCGGCCGCCTCGATCCATCCCATGTGACGTAGCATCATCTCGGCAGACAGGATGATGGAACCGGGATTGACATAATCCTTGCCGGCATACTTCGGCGCAGTACCGTGGGTCGCCTCGAACATCGCCACGCTGTCGGAAAGATTGGCCCCCGGCGCGATGCCGATACCGCCTACCTGGGCTGCCAGTGCGTCGGAAATGTAGTCGCCGTTCAGGTTCAGGGTAGCAACCACGTCGTATTCGTCCGGACGCAGCAGGATCTGCTGCAAAAATGCATCGGCAATCACGTCCTTGATCACGATGCCATTGGGTAACTTCATCCACGGCCCGCCGTCCAGCAGTTCGGCGCCGAACTCGCGCTGGGCCAGCTCGTAGCCCCACTTCTTGAAGCCGCCTTCGGTGAACTTCATGATGTTGCCCTTATGCACCAGGGTCACCGAGCTGCGCTTGTTGTCGATGGCGTACTGGATCGCCCTGCGCACCAGCCTCTCGCTACCCTCGATCGAGACTGGCTTGATGCCGATCGCCGAGGATGCCGGAAAGCGAATTTTCTTGACGCCCATTTCATTCTGAAGAAAAGCGATCACCTTTCTGGCTTCCTCAGAATTGGCTTCCCACTCGATGCCGGCATAAATGTCCTCGGTATTCTCGCGGAAAATCACCATGTCGGTCTTTTCCGGCTCCTTGACCGGGCTCGGCACGCCCTGGAAATAGCGCACCGGCCGCAGGCAGACATAGAGATCAAGCATCTGGCGCAGCGCCACGTTGAGCGAGCGGATGCCGCCGGAAACGGGCGTGGTCAAGGGGCCCTTGATCGATACCACGTACTCCCTGATCGCCTGCACGGTTTCGTCGGGCAGCCAGGTATCGGGGTCGTAAACCTTG
>DATKTJ010000150.1:0-2633 GCA_035531235.1 Halothiobacillus sp.
GGCGGACGGCTCGATGCCGTCAACGTACTTGATGCGGATCTGGCGCTGATTACGGCAATCGGATTGGACCATCAGGCTATTTTGGGGAACGATCGGGCGACGATTGCACGTGAAAAGGCGGGCATTTTGCGTGCCGGTCAACCGGCGGTTTATATGGATGCTCAACCCGAACAGTCGATTGCCGACATGGGGCGATCACTGGGTACCGACTTATGGATATCCGGTCAGCAGTTTTCAATACAGAGTGAACCTGATTCCTGGTCATTGAATGTCGCGGGTGCGGTCAGCCATTGGCCGTATCCGCGACTGTTGGGCGCCCATCAGGTTCGAAATGCCGCGGGTGTTGTTGCGTTGTTACGACATCCCGGCAATCCGCTAAAGATTTCGACGGCGTCAATCAGGCAAGGTTTGTTGGCCGTATCTGTGATCGGGCGCTTCGAACGCTGGGCGCAGGATGAGCGGATCGTCATCCTGGATGTGGCTCATAACGAGGATTCTTTGGCCGCGCTTATTGAAAATATAAATAAAAACAGCATCTTGTCTGATGGCCGCAAGCGCTACGCCGTATTTTCTGCCTTGTCAGATAAACCGATCGAGGCCATGGTTTCTCTTGGCATGCCATTATTTGATGCCTGGTTTCTGGCCGAGCTTGATGGGGCTCGTGCTGCTTCAGGGGAACGACTGCGCACGGCTGTGGCAACCATGGGCGGGGAGGGTGTGTTCAATGAAAAGGGGATCGTTCGTGCGTATAATCAGGCATTCGCTCGCAGTGTCATTGGAGATCAGATCGTGATTTTCGGATCTTTCCTTACCGTGAGCCGTATTAGGCCCGAATTGAGCCGCTCAGGAGCCCATCTTGTCTGACCAGGAACCGCAACAGAACACACCGAACCGTCTGCGCCAACGGCTGCTGGGCGCACTGGTAGTGGTCGCTCTGGCCGTTTTGATTTTACCGCCCTGGATGGATGGCGGTGGGTTGAAAACCCCGGCTGTGTTGCCTGTTCCTCCGGCGCCGGTTGTTGAACAGCCCGCACAGATCACAATACCGAAACCTTCGCCAGAACAGCAGGCGGCTTTGAAGAATCCCCCTGCGTCCTTCCTTTCCGCCGAAGAACCGAAGACTTCCGTGCCCACACCACTCTCGGGGGATGCGATACCTTCCGTTGCACCGCCATCCCAGTCCAACAATTCAATGCCGGCAGATTCTGCGGATGAGCCGACCCGTCCATCCAGCCCGCCCGCTTCGACGATCAAGGATCATCAGCCTTCATCCGCTTCAGTAACTCAGCCGTCGCCCGCCAAAGTGCCGCCACCGGCTGAGCCGAAACCTCGGACGGAAGCGAGTGCAGATACATCGGCAGCGCCAAAATCGACCAAAAATGAAGAGTGGGTTGTTCAGCTGGGTAGTTTTTCTGACGAGTTGAATGCACGTGGCTTGGCAAAATCCGTATCCGATGCGGGCTTCAAGGTTGATATCTATCCCTTGTTTGCCAAAAAAGGCACGGTTTGGCGGGTACGGGTTGGTCCGTTTGCCACGCGTGAGCAGGCGGTTAAAACCACCATGCAACTTCGCGAGCGTTTGGGCAGAGACGGCCTCGTGATGCCTAAGTAATGCGGATGACTTCCTCTCGTTTCACCCCACCGTCAAGTGATTTTCTATGAGCATTGTTGATTACGCCATCATTGGCGTTGTACTGGTTTCCACCCTGATTTCACTGGTGCGCGGATTTGTCAAAGAGGTCTTGTCCCTTCTGACCTGGATTGCCGCTTTCGTGATCGCCATGGGTTTTTCCCAGCCGGCGGCCGCATTTGTGCCCAAGGCTGTGGACATTCCTTCTGCACGTGTTGCGCTGGCTTTTCTTGTGCTGTTCGTGGCGGTGCTGATCATCGGAGGGATCATCAACTGGATCATCTCCACGCTCGTCAACAAGACGGGGCTCAGTGGCACGGACCGATCGGTGGGGATGGTATTTGGTCTGGCTCGTGGGGTGTTCATCGTTTCCGTGCTGGTTCTTCTCGCCGAATTGACGGCCATGCCACGTGAGGCCTGGTGGCAGTCTTCTATTTTTGTTCCGCAATTCATGATTGTGGCGAACTGGATTCATGCGCTGCTTCCGCCCAGTATCGCGATGTATTTTCACGCTTAATCGTTGACGTTTTTCGTTAACGTATTTTTTTCGGATTCACTTCTTTGGGGTTCAAAATTTCATGTGCGGCATTATCGGTATAGTGGCCAATAGCCCAGTCAACCAGCTGTTGTTCGACGGATTGACCCTGTTACAGCACCGCGGACAGGATGCCGCTGGAATTCTGACCTGTGAGGAACAACGACTGTTTCTGCGCAAGGAAAACGGTCTGGTGAAAGACGTGTTCCATACACGCCATATGCGCCAGCTTTTGGGGAACATGGGTATCGGTCATGTCCGTTATCCGACAGCGGGCTGCGACTCTTCCGCCGAAGCACAGCCTTTTTACGTGAATGCGCCGTTTGGCATTGCGCTGGGTCATAACGGCAACCTGACCAATGTTGACGAGCTGCGTGCATCGATTAAGCGTACCGATCATCGTCACATCAATACCAACTCCGATTCAGAAGTTTTGCTGAATGTTTTCGCGCATGAACTCGCTGCAAC
>DATKTJ010000151.1:0-6668 GCA_035531235.1 Halothiobacillus sp.
TTGGTGGAGGTGGCGGGAATTGAACCCGCGTCCGCAAATCCTACGCTTTCGGTACTACATGTTTTTCCTGTTAACTGTTTTAGACGTTAGCTACCCAACAGGCAGGGAAAACTAACGGCGAGCCCAGTAAGTTTTTAGTCAATCCACGCTGGGCGCGCTTCATGACGATCTTATGAGAATCGACGCCTGATATCCGAACGCATAAGCACGGCTCCGGTCAGACGGCGCCCTACTGGGTATTAAGCAGCGAGCGCGTAGTTGTCGTCGTTGGCAACTAAATTTTTTGCAGATTTTTTACGAGGCACCTGCACCTCGACATGCACCTAGAGTTTCGTGACCCGCGTCGAAGCCATGTCACCCCCTGGTTCTGCATACATGGTGACGATTTGACACGTTTCAAGCCCGTTCGTGTCCGTTCGGTTTCAGAACGGAGAATTTGGCGGGTTTGTGTGTCCACCTGAATGCAGGCTCGGATTCTACGCTTTTAATGGCGCGGGGGAAAGGAGCCCCCCCGGCGACTGATGATGCCGCGTTATGGTCAATTTCCCGCCCGGACATTCCTTGGTGTGCCACTCGATGTTTCCCGCCATCCAACGACCCAGTCTGTGGCCGCTGCAGCCAGCGCAGTCACGGATGGGGTCAGATCTTGGGTTGTTCGGGGATATTCGGCCTGTTCTGTGTCGGCGGGCGCCTCGATGGCGATGATATGAATGTGTTCGTCGGGCAACCCCATGCCCGTCAGAAGCGCCACCGTGGTTCTCAGATCGATGCCGTGGGTCGATAGGCGTGCGGATGCAGGCGGGAGAGTAAGTGGGCCGAATTCTTGGATTGTGCCGGCAGGGGCTTGCCCGATCATGGAGTCGATGAACAGGATTTCGTCATCGGGTGTGATGGGATGGGAAAAGAGGCTGATTGGGTTGCTGAGCGTATCGACCACGATGTCGGTTTTCGACGCGAAGGTGTTGCTGAGTTGATCGGTGACCGCCCAGCCGATTCGATCCCAACCATAGGGTGATCCCAGCCCGAAGATATAGAGCCGGCTCATTGACGCTCTGCACGGAAATCCAGGAAGTGCGTGGCGCAGGAAATGCAGGGATCGTAATTGCGCACCACCATTTCGCCGTGCAGCCGCAGGGCATCGTCGGTATTGTCCAGCCCGAAGCGGGTGAGGGACGTCTTGAGGTCTTCTTCCATGCGGGCCTGATTCTGGCTGGTGGGCGGCACGATGCGCGCTTCCAGCACATGTCCCTGTTCATCGAGGGCATAACGATGCCAGAGGATGCCGCGCGGCGCTTCCGTACAACCATAGCCGATGCCTGCCTTGATTTTCGGTTCTACATAGGCGGTGGCGCCTGGGTCGTACTGTTCGGTAAGCCATAGTGTTTCGGTTAGGGCGAAGTGGATCTCGATGGCGCGCGCCAGGATGCTGTGGAACATGTTGCGGCTGGGAAATTGAATCCCGGTTGCTTCAATGATTTCTCGTAGTTCCAGCGGCAGCAGCGCGTAGTTGTTGTTGATCCGGGCGAGGGGGCCGACGAGATAGGGGCGCTCGTCGAGCAGGGCATGAAGCGCGGTGGAGTAGGGCACCTGGAATTCGCGGAAATGCTGTTCGTAGTCTTCGATGGCGATATCCAGACCGTGATCGGAGACGATCCGGTTGCCCATGATGGGGTACTCGCCATTCTGTCGCAGGGATACCGAGATGAAGTTCTGGTCATCTTCGGGGATCGGCAGGGTGGCGACCCAGGTGATCAGATCGCGGGCCTCATCCAGACTATCCTGGATTTTTTGCCGAAGCGCGGCCATGGCGGAGGCATCCGGCGCCCGAAAAAAACCGCCGGGACGAACGCCGACCGGATGCACCGATCGGCCGCCGAAGGTGCGAATGATGTCATTGCCGATGCTTTGCAGTCGCAGCCCTCGACGTACTTCCAGGGGGAATTGTTTCGCCATTTCGGGGGCGCTGTTGAACCCGAGAAAATCCGGGGCGGCCAGTAGATGCACATGCAGGCTATGACTCTGAATCCACTCGCCGCAGTACATCGCTCGGCGCATGGCCTGCACCCAAGGGCTCGGGGTGAAGTCGAATATTGATTCGATGGCTGATACGGCACTCATCTGATAGGCCACGGGGCAGATGCCGCAGATGCGCGCTACGCTATCGATGACATCCTGCACCGGTCGGCCTTCGAGCAGCTTTTCGAACAGGCGGGGGGGCTCGAAGATGCGCAAATGCAGTTCATCGATCCGGCCGTCGCGAATACGGATGTCGAGTGCGCCTTCCCCTTCGACCCGTGCGAGGATGGGGACGTGAATTTCTCCGGTTCTCAGATCGCTCATCGCTTGAGTCCTGGGGTGGTTGTTTGTGCTTTGTCCCGCCATTCGATGCCCGCACGGGTAAAGGGCTCGGCCTGACTATTGATGAACAGCAGGCGCTGCGCGATTTCCTGGGCTGGCATGCCGGTTGCGGCGAAATGGGTGCTCAGCGCGGACACATTGGCCTGTACAGCCGGGCCGTAACAGGCATAACAGTCGCGCTGCATTTTCGGACAGAGTGCCCCGCAACCCGTTTGGGTGACCGGACCCATGCAGGGTTTGCCCTGCGAAACCATGACGCAGACAACGTTCTGCCGTTTGCATGCCATGCAGACGGCACTGTGATCGATACGCGGCATATGGCCGACCAGCAGGGCCTTGGTCACACCCAGCACCTGCTCCCCATTGACCGGGCAGCCCCAGATCTCAAGATCAACCTTGATCAGGCTTGCGATGGGGCTGGATTCGGGCAGCAGGTCCAGATATTCCGGTTTCGCGTAGATGCCTGAAATCCACGTGTCGGAATCATGCATATTGCGCAGTGCCTGAATGCCACCGGCCGTGGCGCAGGCACCAATCGTGATGACATATCGGCTGTTTTCTCGGATCCGTTTCAGTCGTTCGGCGTCCTTTGAGGTCGCCACGCTGCCTTCGACGAAGGCGATGTCCACCACGGCGTCTTCATCAATGGGCCCCGCTTCGGCGAAATGCAGAATATCCACGGTTTCGGCCAGCGCCAGCAAGGGTTCGCCCAGATTCAGGAATGCCAGCTGGCAACCATCACAGGAGCTGAATTTATGCACGGCCACGCGAGGCCGACGGGTTTCCGATTGGTTGCCGTGCGGTATGGGATGATTCATCGGTTCCAGTCTCCCTTAAACACCCTTGTGGCCCCAATACGGCGCGAGTTCGGCGTAATTGAACACGGGGCCATCCCGGCAGACGAATTTGGCACCCAATTGGCAGCGACCGCAGGAGCCCAGGGCGCAGTGCATATTACGTTCCATGCTGAGCCAGATTTGCGTGTCGGGCACGGCCCGTTGCCGCATGTCGCGCACCACCGCATTCATCATGCCCTCCGGTCCGCACATCACCACCGAAGTATGGGCGGGGTCGATGGCGAGCTGGTCGAAGAACTGGGTTACCGGGCCGACTTTTCCCGGCCAGAGTGTGTCGCCGGTATCGGCTGTCAGCCAGACATCGACATTGGGATAGCTACGCCAGTGGTCGTACCGTTCGCGCCAGATGAAATCGTTGGCGTGCTTAACGCCCTGGATGATGTGGATGTGGCCGTAACGGGCCTGGCGGCGCAAGGCGTATTCGATAAAGGAAACCGACGGCGCACAGCCCAATCCACCGGTTACGACGACAAGGTCGGTGCCTTCGGCCTCAACCACCGGCCAACCCCGTCCATAAGGACCCCGCAAGCCGAGGCGATCCCCCACCTGAAGCTTGCCCAGGTTGCTCGTCACCGAGCCGACTTTGCGGATGGTGTGGTTGATGACATGGCTATCTTCGGGGTCGGATACGATGGAGATCGGCACCTCACCCATGCCGGGCAGATACAGCATATTGAACTGGCCCGGCGCAAACACGAATTGAGATTGAATCGCCGGGTCGGTAAATCGCAATTGCAGGCTGAAGAGATCCGGCGTTTCGTCATGCCGTTCGATCACTTCGGCTTCATGGGGCATGAGCGCAAGATCAGCGTGGTTACTCATGATGATTTACTCCAGCCGATTCGGGCGGCGTTTCGCTGCACAAGGCCGCGAGTTCTTCCGTCACATCGATGCCCACCGGGCACCAGGCAATACAGCGGCCGCAGCCCGTGCAACCGCTTCGGCCGAATTGCTCTTCCCAGGTTCCGAACTTGTGGGTCAGCCATTGGCGGTAGCGCTGGGGCCGCTCGGCACGAATCACAATGCCGTGGATATAGCTGTGATCGGGGTTGAAACAGGTTTCCCATTGCCGGACGTGGGTGGATTGATGCCCATCCAACGAGATTTCATCGACATGGGTCTGACAGAAACAGGTTGGGCAGACCGCCGTGCAGTTGCCGCAGGTTAAGCAACGGTCGTTCAGCGTTTGCCAGTGCGGATGGTCCACGGCCGCAACCAGTTTTTCCTGTAACGGCCCGGCAGGCAGGGTGCGTTGCTGCTGATTCGCGGCCTGTTCGATCCCGGCGTCGGCACGCGTGATCTGTTCCGGCGATGCGGCCTCAAGCGTCAGGGATACGACGATTTCACGTCCGCGTTCGGTATGGGTTTCCAGTAGGAAGCCTTCATCGAGCTCGGAGAGCGACAGATCATGTCCAGCCCGCACGCGGGGACCATCCCCAGTGGCGGTACAGAAACAGGTGCCTGCCGATCGCATGCAGTTGACGGCAACGAGAAACAGGCTCTGCCGGCGTCGACTGTAGTGGGCGTCGGGATGGGGGCCGTGAATAAAATGCTTGTCTTGGATGGCCAGCGCGGCCAGATCGCAGGCGCGTATCCCGATGATGGCGGTCTGTGGCGCGTCGACCGGTTCCTCGCAAAAGGCAAGGTGGCCATCGGGTTGTCGTTCGCTATGCCATAGGATCTCTCGCGGCACGAAGGTCATCGGTTTGAGTGCCTGGGGGCCTGTCGCCCAATCGAAACAACGATCCGATTCGGATTGTTCCAGTCGATACTTTCCCGGCGATTGTTCGTCCGTGATGCCAATGGGGAGTTGCGCTGCTCGGGCCAGCTGGTCGAAGACGATGGCATGATCGCGCACCTGTGGACCAATGACCTGATAGCCTGATGCAACCAGCTGATCGATGAGCGTCTGGAACTGATCTCTTGGCAGAAAGCGTTGTATATTCATCGAGTTCTATCTATGTCCTGTGTCAATGGTTCATCAACAGATTCGCGGCAGGGGATCATCTTCGAGCTCCTGCAGTACACGCTCACCACCCCATTCATTCCGAACGAGCACGCGATTGTGATCCGGGACGACAACGCCGATCCGGCGCGCATCCCGTCCCTGTGGAAGCGCCTGCCAGCGTTGAAGAACTTCATCCACCGCCTTGGCGGAGACGATCGCCACGACCCGACCTTCGCAAGCCAGATAGAGCGGGTCATAGCCCAGCATGTCGCAGACGCTGCGCACGTTCCCCCTGATCGGGATCTGTGCTTCGGCAAGCTGAATACCCATTCCCGTGGCCAGTGCAATCTCATGGAGAACCGTGGCAAGACCACCGCGCGTGGGATCGCGCATGAAGCGCAGCCCGGGTAGGTCGAGTATGGCTTGGGTCAGAGGAAGAACGCTGTCGCTGTCCGAGTCGAGCGTGCCACTCAAGCCGAATTGTTCGCGGGCCAGAAGCACGGCAATGCCATGATCGCCGACCGGACCGCTGACCAGAACGGCATCACCTGCCTGAATGTGGTTGCTACCAAGCGTTGATCCGCGCGGACGTATTCCGATGCCCGATACGCCGATATAAACGCCATCACACAAGCCCCGCGGCAGCACTTTGGTGTCGCCGGCAACCACATGAACATTGTTGGCCTTTGCCGCAGCAGCCAGACTGCTGATGATCTGCTCGAGTTGCGCGATGGGCAGACCTTCCTCCAGAAAAAGATTGATGCTGAGATAGAGCGGTTTGGCACCGGATACCGCCAGATCGTTGATGGTACCGTGCACGGCCAGACTGCCAATATTTCCGCCGGGAAAAAACAGGGGTTGAACGGTGACGCCATCACTCGTGAACACCAGATCCTGGTCGGATTCGAGACGGTTGGGCAGAACAGCCGCATCTGCGAGCGGCGAGAGCCAGGGATTGCCGAGGTGCGGCATGATTACGGTATCGATCAGATGACGCATCATCCGGCCGCCGTTGCCATGAGCCAAGGTAATGAACGCGTCGAGCGTATCGGCTGCGGGATGGACGGAATGGTTCACTGAAGCCTCCGGACAGGACGTAATTCAGGCAGCGTTTCCATTACCTGACCGTAACTGATGCCCCCATCATTGCAGTGTATACGCTCATGCAGCAAGACCTCGAAGCCATCGGCTTGCAGGGCCGTTATGGTTTCCTCCGTCAGTCGACGGTTCTGGAAAACCCCACCGGTCAGACCAACGCTTTCAATCAAGTGACTGGTGCGCGCGGATCGCGCCTGCGTCAGCACAACCTGAGCGAGGGTGGCGTGGAAATCTGCCGCCCGTTGGGCCGTGGGTACACGATCATTGACGAGATGTCGGATCAATGGTCGCCAGTCACACCGCAACACGCCATCGGCGTCGTACTGATCCAGCAATTCAATGGGATTGCCCACACCGCGCGCCATGGCCTCCAGACACATGGGCGCTTGCGCTTCATGACTGACGGA
>DATKTJ010000152.1:0-23895 GCA_035531235.1 Halothiobacillus sp.
GGCTGGGGCAAACCGGGCACGTTCAAGGTCGGCATCGAGTATCAATACTGGAAAAACAAATTCGGCGTAGATGCCAACGGCCCTGCCGGTTCGGGTGCTTACGCAAAAACACCCATGGTCCGTGCCGAATACCACTTCTGATTCAGAACCCCATTCACACTACTGAGAGAAACCAAACATGAGCAATATTGATAAAACCCGTCGTCAAGTCCTGATGCAATTGAGTGGCTCGGCGGCGGCCCTGACCTTGATGTCACTGGGTATCCGTGATGCATCCGCCGCAGGTAAGCTCACCATCGGCGCTGTCTATGTCGGCTCCCGGGATGACTATGGCTACAACCAGTCTCACGCAGAAGCAGTCGCTGCCATCAAAAAGCTGCCCTATATCAATGTGGTGGAAGAAGAGCGCGTACCGGAAACCATCGCCGTACAGAAATCGATGCAGGCCATGATCGAACAGGATGATGCGAAGCTGATTTTCGCCACTTCATTCGGCTACTTCGACCCGTATGTACTCAAACTGGGCGCGCAATATCCCAAAATCAGGTTCGCCCACTGTGGCGGGCTTTGGACCCCGAAAGATCCCAAAAACACAGGCAGCTTCTTCGGCTATATCGACGAATGCGAGTATTTGAGTGGTGTCGTTGCAGCACATGTCAGCAAGACCAAGAAACTGGGATTCATTGCGGCCAAACCAATCCCGCAGGTTTTACGCAATATCAACTCCTTCACCCTGGGGGCTCAATCAGTCGATCCCGAGTTCACGACGCATGTGATCTTCACGGGGGACTGGTCCATGCCGGTCAAAGAGGCTGAAAGTGCTAACAGCCTCATTGACCAGGGCTGCGATGTGATCACCTGCCATGTTGACAGCCCGAAAGTGGTCATCGAAACCGCTGAAAAAAGGGGTGTTTACTGCACCGGCTATCATGTCGACCAGTCTTCATTGGCACCCAATGGTTACCTCACCGGTGCCGAATGGGTGTGGGCGACCCCTTATAAAATTCTGGTTGATGCGGCTTATACCGGCAAGCCAATGCTCAACTTCCTGCGCGGTGGTCTCAAAGAAGGATTCGTTAAAACGAGCCCTTACGGCAAGGCAGTTCCGGAGAAGGCCAAGCAAACCGCTGATGCCATCAAGGCGAAGATGCTGACCGGCAGCTATGTGATCTTCAAGGGACCACTCAAGGACAACACTGGAAAAACTGTCATCGCTGCAGGCGTCAGCCAGGGCCAGCGCGATGTGGCGCTTGAGGGGATGAACTACCTCGTCGCCGGGGTCGTTGGCCAAATCTGAAGAGTCAAGCCGTGTTCGGCTTTGAGGGAAAATCCCGAAGTAAGTCGACACACAGGCGTTCGTCTTGAAGGCGGGAATCAGAGTTTCCAATGATCCTTTAGGGAATCTTTTGGCAAAGAACCTCAGAATTAAACAGCGGTTACTTTGCCGAGTTCATTCAACCAGGAAAGCCGTCGATCATGCATCCAACCATTAAAAGAATGTTGGCGTCCGTCATGGACCCCGTACTGATCCCCGTCGGGGCCCTTTTGGTCGGAATGCTATTGTTTGCCGTGTTCATCCTGCTTGTCGGGAAATCACCTCTGGATGTGTTCTGGACAATGTACCAGGGCGGATTCGGATCGAGCTTCTCCCTCCAAAACACCCTGGTGCTGGCCGCGCCGCTGATTCTTACCGGCTTGGCAGTTGCAATTCCAGCCCAGGCCGGCATGGTCATCATTGGCGGCGAAGGCGCGTTGGCGGTTGGCGCGCTGATGGCCGGTATTGTCGGTTACGCCCTCCGCGACAGCCCCGCACTGGTCGCTCAGTTTGGGATGCTCGGCGTGGGCGCGCTCACCGGCGCTTTCTGGTTCGCTCTCTCCGGCTGGCTGCGCAACTACCGGGGAGTCAACGAGACCATCAGTAGCCTGCTGCTTTCCTACATCGGCATTGCCCTCCTGAACTACTGTATCCAGGGGCCGCTCCGTGACCCGGCCAGCACCAACAATCCAGCCACCCGCCCCATCGGCGATGCCCACATGATTGGCAACATACCGGGCCTGGAAGTCCATTACGGACTGGTCATCGGCATCGTCTGCGCGCTTATTGTCTGGGCCGTGATGCGCTTCACCACGGTTGGACTTGCCCTTCGCGCCGTGGGCGGCAATCCCCGTGCAGCACAAATGGCGGGGTTAAATGTGAACTTCTGGGTGATCGGCGCGGCGGCGGTCGGTGGGGCGGCGGCAGGGCTTTCCGGCGCAATCGAAGTGGCTGCGGTACATGGTGATGCCAATTCAGCCATCGTCGCCGGTTACGGCTTCACCGGCATTCTGGTGGCCTTCATCGCGCGCCAGAACCCTTTCGCCGTCATTTTCGTAGCAATCATGTTCGGCGGCATCGACGCAGCAGGTGGCATGTTGCAGCGTCGTCTCGATATGCCGGATGCAACCGTCGTCGTGTTTCAGGGCATTTTGTTCGTGGTCATTCTCGCCAGCGACACCCTCCTCGGACGATTCCGGTTTCTCAAACCCGTTACCACCGCCAAACCCGTCATAGCCAAGTCGACCGTCGAGGAACCCACATCATGACCGAAGTAACCGAAGGCCTTGGCTGGTGGGGGCTACCCGTTGCCGTGATCGCCGGTGCCATACGCGCCAGCACCCCGTTTCTACTGGTCAGTCTCGGCGAATGTGTCACGGAGAAATCCGGGCGCATCAACCTCGGGTTGGAAGGCGTACTCATCATGGGGGCAATGGCCGGGTATGGCGCTTCACTCTATACCGGCTCGGCATGGCTCGGCGTGCTCGCCGCAGGATTGGTCGGTGCAGTCATGGGCCTGCTCCACGGGATTTTGTGCAGTCTCAGACGCGTCAACGACATCGCCATCGGTATCAGCTTCATGCTGCTCGGTACCGGACTGGCCTTTTTTCTCGGCAAACCGCTGATTCAGCCGCAGGCCCCCACGCTACAGTCCATTCCGCTCGGCTTCTGGAGCGACTCCGCGCAGATTCAGTCTGCCCTGCAGGTCAACCCGCTGTTTTTGATCGGTATCGTACTGGCGATCCTGCTGCACTATGCCTTTCTGCGTACGCGTTGGGGCTTGCAGATCCGTATTGTCGGCGACAGCGAAGACGCCGCACGTGCCATGGGCTTCCGCGTTATCCCGACCCGTATTCTAGCCACGGTGTTCGGCGGTTTTCTCGCCGGGGTTGGCGGCTCGTTCCTTTCGCTGTATTACCCCGGAAGCTGGAGCGAGGGGCTGTCTTCCGGTCAGGGAATCATGGCGGTGGCCCTGGTGATCTTCGCGCGCTGGGAACCCTTGCGCTGCCTATGGGCCTCGATGCTGTTCGGTGCCGCGGGGGCACTCGGACCGGCCTTTCAGGCAATGGGCATGACCAGTGGGTTCTACCTGCTCAATGCCCTGCCCTATGTGCTGACACTCGGTATTCTGGTGGTGACGACTTCACCCAGCCGCAAGATTTCCGGCGCGCCGGGCGAACTGAGTCTGGTGCGATAACCCGCGAACCCAAAGGCAAATCAGGAGTCTCTTTTTCATGAGTCGATACATTCAAGCCCGCCCATATTCCTGGCCGTTCGACGGAAAACTTGCGGCAGAAAACACGGCGCTCGTGGTCATCGACATGCAGACCGATTTCTGCGGCCCTGGCGGCTATGTGGACACCATGGGCTACGATATCGCACTGACGCGTGCGCCGATTTCGGCCATCAGCGCGCTGCTTCAACTGGCCAGAAAACAGGGGTTCAAAGTCATTCATACCCGCGAAGGGCACCGCCCAGATCTCTCCGACCTGCCGGAAAACAAGCGCTGGCGGTCACGGCAAATTGGCGCGGGTATCGGCGATTGCGGCCCCTGCGGGCAGATTCTTGTGCGCGGTCAACCCGGCTGGGAAATCATTCCCGAACTCGCGCCACTACCCGACGAAGTCATTATCGACAAACCCGGCAAAGGCTCGTTTTACGCCACCGATCTCGAACTGATCCTGCGTACCAGCGGGATTCGAAACTTGATTCTGACAGGCATCACAACCGACGTCTGCGTCCATACCACCATGCGGGAAGCCAACGACAGGGGCTTTGAATGCCTGCTGGTCGAAGATGCCTGCGCAGCGACCGATCCTTCCAACCACATAGCAGCACTGCACATGGTCGAAATGCAGGGCGGCGTCTTCGGCGCCGTGGCTCACAGTGCCGACATCATCAACGGAATCACCCAATGAATACCTCGTCTATTGTTGGGTCGGAAGCCAGCGGGGTCACCTTCGCCGGGGAGAACCCGTCCGTTACCCATTCAAACCATGGTATGGAACTGGAGATCGTCGGCCTTGGCAAGCGTTTTGGCGATGTGATCGCACTGGATCAAGTTTCCCTGCATATTCCCTCCGGCGGCTTCCACGCCCTGCTTGGTGAGAATGGCGCGGGCAAGTCCACACTGGTCAAATGCCTCGTTGGCTTCTACACACCCGACACTGGAGACGTACTGGTCGACGGACGAGAAGTCAAAATCCCTTCACCGCGAGAAGCCTCACAGCTCGGCATCGGCATGGTATACCAGCATTTCACCCTCGTACCCGGCATGACGGTGGCCGAAAACCTGGTGATGGCCAAGGGCGCGCTACCCGCCCTGATCGACTGGAAAACCGAACGCGAACAGTTGGCCGCCTTCATCGACACACTGCCCTTCCGGATTCCGCTGGACAAATACGCCAGCAGCCTTGCCGCCGGTGAAAAGCAGAAGGTCGAGATCATCAAGCAGCTCTACCTCAAGCGCCGTTTCCTGATTCTCGACGAACCGACCTCGGTACTCACACCCGACGAAGCGGACGAGGTACTGGGCTTCGTGCGGAATCTGACGACAAGCCAAACCCTGACAGCCCTCATCATCACCCATAAATTCCGCGAAGTGACGGCCTATGCCGACGACGTGACGGTGCTGCGGCGTGGTAAATTTGCAGGAAGCGGCACGGTCACGGATCTGAGTGTCGATCAGATGGCAGAAATGATGGTCGGCGGCGCGCTCACCCACGAAAAATCCACACCCCGTGCCACACCCCGTGCCACACCTCTGTCCAACCCGACTGCAGCACCCAAACTCGTCATCGAAAACCTAAGTGCCCGAGGTGATTACGATCAGATCGTGCTCGACGGCATCAGCCTCAGCGTGCGTCCTGGCGAAATACTCGGCATCGCCGGGGTGTCTGGCAATGGCCAGAAAGAGCTGGTCGAAGTCCTGATCGGTCAGCGGAAAAAATCCGGGGGCCAGGTACGGGTCGATGGCGAACCCTATGCAGGCAAGCGCGCTGAAATCACGCGCCACAAAGTGTTTTCCCTGCCGGAGGAACCATTGCGCAATGGCTGCGTGGCCAGCATGTCGGTAGCCGAGAACATGGCACTGCGCAACTATGACCAACCGCCCCTGGCGCGCTTCGGCTTCCTGCTCAACCGACAGGCGTTGAAGCAGCAAGCCCAGCGTTATGTGGATACCTTCCGCGTGAAAACCGACGGCATCAACGCCAAAATACAGACTCTGTCGGGCGGCAATGTACAGCGTGCCGTTCTGGCCCGTGAACTGTCCAACCCGGTGGATCTGCTGATTGTCGCCAACCCCGTTTTCGGCTTGGATTTCAATGCCGTGACCGAAACCCATGCCCGATTGATGGCAGCTAGAGCTAATGGCACCGCCATCCTGCTGGTCAGTGAGGATCTGGACGAACTGCTGGAACTCGCCGACCACATCGCGGTAATGAGCGAAGGACAACTGGTCTATGAAACACCAGCGGAAACCGCAGATATCCGAGTACTCGGCCACTACATGGCGGGCGGTCACCATGATGAGCGGGGGGTCGCATGAGCACGGTTAAGGATTTTATGATCGTGAATGCGTTGCCCTTTCCCTGGCAATTCCCGACGGCCCAAACCGCCGTCATCATGATCGACATGCAGCGAGATTTCATTTTGCCGGGCGGTTTCGGTGACACGCTCGGCAATGATGTCGCGCATCTGCAACCGGCGGTCAAGGCAGCACGACAGCTTCTGGACTGGTGTCGCGCCCATGGCATGCTTGTGGTGCACACCAAGGAAGCTCACGCTGCGGACCTGTCAGACTGCCCGCTTTCCAAACGACTGCGCGGCACCCCGAAACTGCGTATCGGCGATCAGGGCTCGATGGGGCGAATCCTGATCGACGGTGAATTCGGCGCCGATTTCGTCGAGGAACTGGCCCCTCTACCCGGCGAAATCATCATCACCAAACCCGGCAAAGGGGCATTTTACGCCACCGAACTGGGCGAGGTTCTGAAAGCACGGGGAATTACCCACCTGCTGTTCGGCGGTGTCACGACTGAAGTCTGTGTGCAAACAACCATGCGGGAGGCCAATGACCGTGGCTATGAATGCCTGCTGGTTGAAGACGCCACGGAGAGTTATTTCCCCCAGTTCAAACAGGCCACGCTGGACATGATTCGCGCCCAGGGTGGCATCGTTGGCTGGACGGCCTCCCTCGAATCCGTGCTCACCGCTACATCCGTACCTCAAGGGGAAACAACTGATGAATCCTGACCATGAAGCCTACGTCGACGCCGCGTTGGAACTGAACAAGATGGCTTTGGCGCCGGACCTGAGACTCGACGTCGTCAAACAATTTGAGCTGCTGGCCCGCATGAAAGCTACGCTGGATAGTGAACCGATCCCGGCCGATGAAGAATCGTCAAATATTTTCCGCCTATGAACACATTCCCCTTTTCCGCAACCGAGTGCGTCGACGCGTTCACGCGTGGCGAATGCACCGCTGTTGAAATCGCCGAATCGACCCTCGCCCGCGTCGAGAAGGCCAATCCGGCACTGAATGCCTTTACCGAAATCACGGCGCCGCGTATGCGGATTGAAGCCGAACAGATGGATCGCTCGAAGCGTCTGAACCGACCGCTGGGCGCACTGGCCGCCGTGCCCTACGCCATCAAGAATCTGTTCGATGTCGTGGGCATCACCACGCTCGCCGGTGCCAAGCTGTATGCAAATCGTCCTCTGGCCTGCCGGGATGCCGATTTGGTTCAGAAACTCAACCGGGCTGGAGGGCTCTTGGCGGGCACCCTGAACATGGACGCCTACGCCTACGGATTCACAACCGAAAATACGCACTACGGCGCCACGCATAATCCCCGAGACCTGTCTCGATCTGCCGGAGGGTCGTCGGGCGGGACAGGGGCAGCCATTGCCGCCGGGCTGGTACCGATTGGTCTGGCCAGCGATACCAACGGCTCCATTCGTGTGCCCTCCTCGTTGTGCGGTGTGTTTGGCCTCAAACCCACGTATGGCCGCCTCCCGCGAACCGGCACCCAGATGTTCGTCTCAAGCCTGGATCATCTCGGGCCGCTGGCCACGACAACCAAAGATCTCGCTCTCGCCTACGATGCGCTACAAGGCGCAGACCTCCTTGACCCAGCCTGTGCGCCGCGCGCCAGCGAACCGGTTCTGGGGAAGCTGGACCAAGGCATCGACGGACTGCGCGTAGCACGATTGACCGGATACTTTGACGAACATGCGGGTGCGGAAGCACGTTGGGCATCCCGCGCTGCCGCCCGAACCTTGAACGTTGCCGACGAAATCGAGCTACCCGGCGTTGCCGCTGCCAGAGCTGCCGCGTATTTGATAACGGCTGCGGAAAGTGGGGCGCTTTATCAGGATCAGTTGCGGAAGCACATCGAACTGTTCGAACCCTTATCTCGGGATCGACTCATCGCCGGTTCCCTGATCCCTGCCGCCTGGTATCAACAAGCCCTACGCTACCGCCGGTGGTATCTGACGCAGGTTTTGCGCCTCTTCCATAACTACGACGTACTGATCGCACCAGCCACGCCGATCACGGCGCCGCTACTGGGACAGGCAACATTCACCATCGACAATTGCGAATTCTCTACCCGGCCCAATATGGGTCTGCTCACCCAACCCATATCGTTCATTGGCCTGCCGGTCGCCGTTGCGCCGCTCTGGCACGACAGCAATTTACCTGTGCCATTACCGATGGGCGTGCAAATCATCGCCCCGCCCTGGCGCGAGGATCTGTGCCTTCGCGTGGCGCACACGCTGGAACAGGCGGGATTGGCAAACAGCAAAATTCACAGAGGCTGACATGAGAGAGCCCGATGCAATCAACCGAGAAGATATCGTGAACGAGGTTAGGCAAGTCTTCGAACAGTATGAGCACGCCCTGGTCGACAACAATATCGACGTTCTCGATCATTTCTTCTGGCACACCGAAAACGTGGTTCGGTTCGGGGCAAGTGAGAGTCTGTACGGTATCGATGCGATCCGCGCATTTCGCCGCGCTCGACCCGCCGACGCGCTGGAAAGGGATCTGGTCAACACCCGGATCAATACGTTCGGTGCTGATTTTGCGATTGCAACGACCGAATTCGTTCGTCCCGGCCAACCAGTCGGCCGACAAACCCAGGTCTGGGTCCGGTTTGCTCATGGCTGGCGCATCGTCTCAGCTCACGTCAGCGCGATGATCCTCCCCGCACCGACATCAACACCGACACCATCCGCTACAGTTGAAAGCGAACTGCATCAGGACGACCGGCAATCGATAGGTGGCTGATGGTTGGTTCTGATCGGGCAATCACACGCCCGGCCCGGATGACTGCCAGCCGGTTGGCGCGCAATCGAATCGCATCAACAGGACTTGTGGCTTGCAACAGCACCAGATCCGCCCGAGCGCCGACGCCGATGCCGTAATCTTCGAGCCCGAGGATTTTGGCCGCCCTGGTCGTGACGGCATCGAAACAGTCCCGCATAGCCGTCTGGCTCGTCATTTGCGCCACATGCAGGCCCATGTGTGCAACTTCCAGCATGTCGCCGGAACCCAGGCTGTACCAGGGGTCCATCACGCAATCCTGGCCGAAAGCAACATTGACCCCCGCAGCCAAAAGTTCCGGCACGCGCGTCATGCCGCGCCGCTTGGGATAGGTATCGTGTCGACCCTGCAAGGTGATGTTGATCAAAGGATTGGCGATGACGGAAACTTCCGCCTCGACCATCAACGGAATCAGTTTGGAGACATAGTAGTTGTCCATCGAATGCATGGACGTTAAATGCGAGCCCGTAACCCGACCCTGCAGACCCAATCGCTGTGTGTGATAGCTCAGTGTTTCGATATGCCGGGACAGGGGATCGTCAGATTCGTCGCAGTGCATGTCCACCCGTAAACCGCGTTCGGCAGCGAGTTCACACAAAATACGAATCGATTCGGCGCCATCGGCCATTGTGCGTTCGAAGTGTGGAATGCCGCCGACGACTTCCACACCCATGTCCAGTGACCGAGTCAGGCTGTTCAATGCCTGAGGCGCGCGCAACAGGCCATCCTGCGGGAAGGCAACCAGTTGGAGATCGATATACGGTTTGACGCGCTCGCGCACTTCAAGCAAGGCCTCGACAGCCAGCAGACGTGGATCACTGACATCTACATGCGTGCGAATAGCGAGCAACCCCTTCGCTACCGCCCAGTCGCAATACGTCAATGCACGTTCAATCAACGCTTCCTGGGTCAGCAGCAGTTTGAGTTCGCCCCAGAGTGCAATGCCTTCAAGCAGCGTGCCCGACTGATTCACTCGGGGCTGACCGAACGACAGCGTGGCATCAAGATGAAAATGGGCATCGACAAAGGGTGGCGTCACCAATTGACCCGCCGCATCGATGACTTGAGCGGCTTCTGCCTGGAGATTGTGCTGCAGCGCCGTGATTCGACCCTGCTCGATACCGATATCGATACCGGATCGGCCATCGGGTAGCGTGCAATTGATGATTTTCAACTCAAACATCGGTGACGCTCCGTGAGAGGATCTGCGGTCCTGCCCCCTGCCGCGCGAAACTCATTTAGTCCCGAACATGCGATCACCGGCATCGCCAAGTCCCGGCAGGATATAACCGTGATCATTGAGCTTTTCTTCCAGGGACGCACTGATGATTTCGACGTCCGGGTGCTCGCTGTGTAAAGCCGCAACCCCTTCGGGGGCAGCCAACAGACACACGAATTTGATAGCCTGCGCGCCCGCAGCCTTGAGCCGACTGATGGCGGAAATCGCCGAATGGCCCGTCGCGAGCATGGGGTCGACCACCATCACCAATCGTTCGGCAATGTCTTCAGGCACTTTGAAATAATACTCGATGGCTTCGAGCGTTTGCGGGTCACGGTACAGACCAATATGTCCCACGCGGGCAGCAGGCAGGAAATCCAGCACACCGTCGAGCATGCCGTTACCCGCCCGCAAAATCGATACCACGCAAAGCTTTTTACCACTGATCACCGGCGAAGACATTTCAACCAAAGGGGTTGTGATTCGTATCATCTCCGTCGGCAAATCGCGTGTGGCCTCATAAGCCAGTACCTGACTGATCTCACGCAACAGTCGACGAAAATGATCGGTGGGCGTCTCGTTCATCCGCATCAAGGTGAGCTTGTGCTGCACGAGTGGATGATCGATCAGACGTAAATTGTTATTCATTGGACGACTTATACTCTTTTGTTATTCCTGATTCCGCCAGAAATCCCGATGCAATTGCCGGGTTTCTTCGATCAGCTCTTCCACTGGGCCAATTAACTCAACCGGTTTCTGACCATGTGCATACACATAATGTGATGAGACGCTCATGGTCGGGTTTACGTGATGATTGCCCGTTTCTTCCAACAGTTGTTCCTCGGTCATCGCAAATACGACCCGGCCGATATTGGCCCAGTACGCCGTGCCCGCACACATGCAACAGGGTTCGACAGCCGTGTACAGCGTGCACTGCCACAGGAACTCCGGCGAATAGTTGGTGGCGGCGATCCGGGCCAAGGTAGATTCGGCATGATTGACCGTGTCGATATTGCATTGCTCAAGCAGCACCGTTTCGTGATCCGGTCCCACCAGTAGTGCACCGAAAGGATGCCGACCCAGCGCTAATGCTCTAAGTGCGATTTCATTGGATCGCCGCAGATGCCGCAGAATCTGCAGTGGCGTCGGCCCGGTGCGCGCGGAAAGGCTCTGGTCGATACTCATAAAATTCCTGCCCGGCGCAACATGCCGTGGCTGATGTCGTTATGTTTCTTGACGAGGCCGGACAAATCCATCCCGACCAATTGATGATTCTCCACAACAATGCGCCCATTGATGACCGAGAGCCAGACCGGACCTGGTGCGCAGGTCAACAAGGCGGCGACAGGGTCGCCTAAAGCCCCGGCATGGCCGAGATCATCCACCCGGAAAGTCACCACATCCGCGGCCTTGCCCGGCTCCAGGCTGCCGATATCGTCACGCTGCAAAACACGTGCGCCGCCAAGGGTCGCCAGTTCAAGCGCTTCGCGCGCCGAAAAACGATCCGCGTTCGACTCGAATCCCGGCCAGCCCACACGCTGTAACAGCATCGCCTGGCGCGCCTCGCCGAGCATATGATTGCCGTCGTTGCTGGCCGAACCATCCACCCCCAACCCCACACGCACGCCGCGATCCACCATTTGCCGCACGGGCGCGATCCCCGATGCGAGAATCATATTGCTGCTGGCGCAATGACATACGCCGCTGCAATGATGGGCGAGCCGATCCATGTCCGAATCACTGGGATGAACCATATGCGCGAACCAGACATCCGGGCCAACCCATTCCACCGATTCGGCATAATCCAGAGGCCGCTTGCCGAATTTCTCCAGGCAGAACCGCTCTTCATCCAGTGTTTCTGCCAGATGTGTATGCAAGCCGACATTCTCGTAGGTACGTGCCAGCCGGGCACTTTCGCGCATCAGATCGCCCGTCACGCTGAAGGGCGAACACGGCGCGAGACCAATACGCAACATCGAACGCGGCGCAGGATCGTGGAAGGTTTCGATCACCCGCTGGCTGTCCTTCAGTATTTCCGCCTCGGACTGCACGACGCGATCCGGTGGCAGGCCACCCTTGCTTTGGCCAAGACTCATGCTCCCCCGTGTCGGATGAAAGCGCACACCCATTTCCTGTGCGGCGACAATCTCGTCATCCAGCCGCGAGCCGTTCGGGAACAAATACAGATGATCGGCCACCGTCGTGGCGCCTGAAAGAATCAACTCAGCCAGACCGACTTGCGTGCTGACATGAATCGCCTCCGGATTCATTTCCGCCCAGACGGGATAGAGCATCTTGAGCCAGTCGAACAACGCATAGCCCCGGCCGGTGCCGATAGCTCGCGTGAGCGTCTGATACAAGTGGTGATGGCAATTGACCAATCCCGGCAGAACCACACAACCCCGAGCATTGATAACCCGATGCGGCTGGCGGGCAGTAGGGTCTTCGGCGATCCAGCGCTCAATCTCCGGCGCCGTACCCACTTTTAGAATTGCATCACCTTGGATCAGTACGCTGCCGTGCGCGATTTCCTCGCGCAGAACATTCATGGTGACGACCACCTCGGCATCACTGATCAACAACCGCTCAGACATTGAACCCTCCCTCTTCCGATAAACAAAACTGGCGCCGTGTTTACGTGCGCGGAGAAAAACTCACGCCGAGTGACATCGGCTGATTGAGCAGAATGGTTTTCGGATTTCGGCTGATCAGAACCAGGACGACAACAGTTACGATATAAGGCAGCATGGAGAGAATTTGCGACGGCACGTGAATGCCCATGCCCTGACCGTAAAACTGCAAGATCGTGACCCCACCAAACAGATAGGCGCCGACCATCACACGCGTCGGCTTCCAGGTGGCGAATACCACCAATGCCAGCGCAATCCAGCCCCGCCCCGCAGTCATGCCTTCCACCCAAAGCGGCGTGATGGCGAGTGACAGATAGGCCCCGGCAATACCGCTCATCGCGCCACCGAACAGGATGGCGAAATAGCGAATGCGAATCACGGGATAACCGATCGCATGAGCAGCCACCGGCGACTCCCCAACGGCTCGAACCACCAAACCCCAATGCGAATGCTTGAAAAACCAGATCAAACCGAACAACAGCACAAACGAGCCGTAGACAACCAGGTCGTAATGAAAAAGCAGATGGCCTAACACAGGAATATCGCTGAGATAAGGAATCGAGATCGGGTTCAATCCGGTCAGCGTCATACCGACATAGGGCTTGCCGATAAACGCGCTCAGGCCCGCACCGAACAGTGTCAGCGCCAGCCCCGTCGCCACCTGATTGGTTTGCAGATGCTGCGTGAGCACAGCGAAGATCAAGGCCATCGCCATACCCGCCAACATCCCAGCAAAAAATCCAAACGCCAGACTGCCCGAATCCTTGGTGACCGCGAAACCAATCACCGCGCCGAGGAGCATCATGCCCTCGACGCCAAGATTCAACACACCTGCCCGCTCCGTCACCAGCTCACCAAATGCCGCGAAAGCCAAGGGTGTAGCCGCCGTCACGACACTGACGAGAATGAGGATCATTTGTTCGGTGCTCATGTGATGTCTCCTTCAGGCTCGGGGGGCGACGTGATAGTCGTCCGTGAATCGCTCGGGCTGGGTTTCAACCGGTAGTGGATGAAAATGTCTGCAGCCAACAGGTAGAACAGCAGAATCCCCTGGAATAGCCCGGTGATCGCCGACGGCAGGTTCAGATCCATTTGTGCCGTTTCACCGCCCAGATACAGCAGGGATAGCAGCAAACTCGCGAGCAGGACGCCCAACGGATGAAGCCGCCCGACATAGGCGACAATGATGGCTGCAAACCCGTACCCCGGAGAAATAATGGGCTGAAGCTGGCCAATCGGGCCCGCCACTTCTGCCATCCCGGCAAAGCCGGCCAATCCACCACTAATCAGCAAAGCAAACCATACATTGCGCTTTTCGCTGAAGCCGGCATAACGCGCGGCATCCGGTGCCTGCCCGCTGACTTCCATCCGGAAACCGGCAAACATTTTGAACGAGAAAAACCAAGAGACGGCCACGAGGACCAGCGCCACGATGAAAGCCCAGTTAACCCGTAGCCCTTCGACCAGCACCGGCATGGTTTCAGAATCGGTAAACATTCTGGATTGCGGAAAATTGAAACCCTCCGGATCGCGCCAGGGACCCTGTACCAGATACCCCAGAAAAAGTTGTGCCACGTACACCAACATCAAGGTCACCAGAATTTCGTTGGTATTGAAGCGGGTACGCAAAAAGGCGGGAATGGCGGCCCAGGCCATGCCACCCAGAACGCCTGCCAGCATCATCAACGGCAAAATCCAAACAGCATCCGTGTTGTAGAAATAAAGTGCGACGCCGCCGGCAGCGATCGCCCCCATCGTGAATTGACCTTCGGCGCCGATATTGAATACGCGTGCCCGAAAGCCAATCGCCAGACCGATACCGCACAGAATCAACGGCGTCGATTTCAGCAGCCACTCGCCGATCCCATAGGTCGTCGTGAGTGGTTTGATGAAGAACACCCAGAAAGCATGCAGGGGCTCTTTTCCCATGATGCTGAACAGGATATAGCCTGTCATCAGCATCAATACCGCCGCAATCAATGGCGAGGCGAACATCATCACCCGCGAGGGCTGCGCTCTGCGCTCCAGTCTAGGCATGTTGCACCTCCTCCACCTTGGCCTCGACAAACGCGCCACTCATCCAGAGGCCGATTTTTTCCACCGAGGTTTCAGAGGCCGGAATGGCAGGCGATAAACGCCCTTCCGCGATCACGGCAATACGATCGCAAATCATGAAAAGCTCCTCCAGTTCCTCGGAAACCACCAGTACGGCAACGCCCTGATTACGCAATTCGATCAACGCCTGCCGGATGATCTGGGCTGCCCCCACGTCAACTCCCCAGGTCGGCTGCGCCACGATCATGACTTTCGGTTGCAGGGATATTTCCCGGCCGACGATAAATTTCTGCAAATTTCCACCCGAAAGACTGCTGGCTAAGGCCTCATCGCCGCCGCACTTCACATTGAATTTCTCGATGACATCCCGGGCAAACGAACGGACATGTGCATAGGAAATCAAGCCATAGTTCACCAGGCCATCCCCGGCGCCCGTCGTCAGCAATGCATTGAGCCGCAAGCTCATTGAAGGGACGGCACCACGGCCCAGGCGTTCTTCTGGCACGAACCGCAGCCCCAAATCACGCCGTTGTCCGGGAGAAAGGCGATCGGCCCACACACCACAAATCTGCGTCGTGGTTCCTTTCGGCATGGGTTGTTCGCCGGACAACGCCGCCATCAGTTCCTTCTGACCGTTACCGGATATACCGGCAATCCCCACGACTTCGCCGCTACGCACGTCCAGATTGATGTTTTTCAACGTAGTACCAAACGGGTCGATCGTGGACAGGTTGAGCTGGTGCACACGTAAGCGGGTTTCGGCGGGCATTTTTGGGGCCATCTGACATTCCGGCAGGCTACGGCCGATCATCATTTGCGCAAGCGATTCCCGTGTTTCCTGACTGGGAATCGCCGTACCGGTTACCCGGCCACCCCGCAGAATGGTCGCCTTGTCGCAAAGTGCCTGTATCTCGTCGAGCTTGTGACTGATGTACAAAATACTGCAACCTTCAGCAGCCAGGCGCCGGAGCGTTTCGAACAGTTTCAAAACAGCTTGGGGCGTCAGCACGGAAGTCGGCTCATCCATGATCAGCAGGCGGGGGTTATTCAAAAGGCAGCGCACGATCTCGACACGCTGACGCTCGCCCACAGACATGCTGTGAATCAAGCGATGGGGATCGATCGGCAAACCATACTGCTGCGAAACCTCTTCGATTCGTTGCACCAGTTCATGGGGTGCGATGGCCGAATCCAGAGCGAGGGAGATGTTTTCGGCCACAGTGAGCGTTTCAAACAAGGAGAAATGCTGAAACACCATCCCGATGCCGATTTTCCGGGCCTGCGCGGGCGATTCGATATGCACCTCCCGGTTATCCCAGAGTACGGAGCCGGAATCGGGTTTGGTCACCCCATAGATAATTTTCATCAGGGTGCTTTTGCCCGCACCGTTTTCGCCGAGCACGGCATGAATCTCACCGGGCCGAACAACAAGATTCACATCCTGATTGGCGATCACAGAAGGATAAGCCTTGGTAATGCCAACCAGCTCCAAGCGCGGAAGTTTTGTCTGGGTATCTGTGCTCACTCAACTCTCCTTCTCGAATCCATCCTCTGGAGGGACGAAAAACGGCATCGGCCGCCTCTATCGGGTTAACAGTCCCTAATCAGAAACCAATTTGGAAACGCGTATACAGGCAATTTTGATTAACTCATCGGTAGCGACCGAAAACTCGTCGGCCGGATCATTACTGATGCGGGACGCGAGCAGTTGCAAGATCTCCTGCTTGCCCAACCCCGTCACGGCAACCACAAACGGGAAACCCATCTTCCGCTGATAGTCCGCGTTGTCTTTCTCGAACCGGGCAAACTCGTCATCGGTCAATGCATGCAGCCCCGCCTGACTTTGCTCCGCCCCCGAAAAACCCTGGACCCGAACACCCGCGCCCAGCTTCGGGTGATGAATCAGCGCAGACATCTTTTGCGCCGCGCTGGCGGAATGAATGATTCCGGAAATCTTTTGATTCAGATCATCGTGATCAGCAAAAGGCCGTGCCTTTTCCAGCAAGTCGATAGCCCACTCGGCATGCTCCAGAAGTGGCTTGAAACCATGAATGAAATCGTCGACAGAAAGCCGGTTGATCTGGGCGATATCCATCATCAGCATGGGTGGTTATCCACCCAGTGCTTGGCGATTTCGTCGCGGCGACAAATCCAGACATCCTGATGCGACAGCACATACTGGATAAAACGCTTCACTGCCATCAGCCGACCCGGCCGCCCGGAAATTCGACAGTGCAAGCCGATGGAAAGCATCTTCGGTGTTTGCGCACCTTCTGTGTAAAGTGCATCAAAGCTGTCTTTCAGATAGGTAAAGAACTGATCGCCCGAATTGAAGCCCTGCGCGGTAAGAAAGCGCATGTCATTCGAGTCCAGGGTATAGGGCACAATCAAGTGGGGTTTGCCCTGCCCCGGAACCCAGTACGGCAGATCATCCGCATACGAATCCGAATCGTATAAAGGCGTGGCTTCTTCAAGCAGGATCGAACGCGTCAACGCCGTATCGCGTCCGATATACCAGCCGGATGGCTCATGCCCAATAAGACTTCGGTGGATTTCGAGGGCCAGACGAATATGTGCCCGTTCGATATCAGGCGTCATCGTTTGGTAATCGATCCAGCGATAGCCGTGGCTGGCGATTTCCCAGTTTGATTCCAGCATCGCATCAACGACATCAGGATTTTTCTGTATCGCCAAACCAACGGCAAATACCGTTGCGGGCACCGCGAATTCATTAAACAACCGATGCAGCCGCCAGAATCCTGCCCGCGAACCGTATTCGTACAACGACTCCACACTCATGTGGCGCAGGCCGGGACGCGGTGCAGCGTTGATGACATCAGACAAAAAAGCCTCGGAAGCGTCATCACCATCCAGAATGCAGTTTTCACCGCCTTCCTCATAATTGATCACGAACTGAACGGCAATCCGCGCGCCTTGAGGCCAGGCCACCTGTGGCGGATTTTGCCCGTAGCCGATCAAGTCCCGCGGACTTTGCATACTCATCATTTGTCTCCGGCTTTATATTGAGTAATCCATTGCCCGATGAGTGCTCGATCGGCATCACTGATGTGCGTCACGCCGCCCAGGGGCATGGCATGAGTCGCGACCGATTGCGCATAGATGGCGTCACTATATTTTTCGATCTGGGATTTCGTCTCCAGTGAGACCCCGTTGGGCGGGGCGGTAAAACCGGGGAACGTCGGGTTCTGCGCATGGCAGACAATACAGTGCGCCTGCATGACGCGATAAACGGCATCGAATCCGACCTGATCAGATTTTCCTTGCGCAACAGAGGGTTTGGGCGCCGAAAACCAAACAGCAAATAAAACCAGAAAAAAAGGAATCAATAGAAACAGGTAGTTTTTAATACCACGGTTTTTCAGATTGAAAAAATGTCGGACAAGAACACCGGCCAGCGAAATTAAAACAAGAAGTATCCAGGAGTTCGGGTTACCAAATGCAATGGGGTAATGCGCCGCGACCATGATAAACAGGACAGGCAGGGTAAAATAATTATTGTGCAGGGAACGAATAAACCCACGCCGACCAGCATCCGCATCCGGCTTCATGCCCGAGTGCATCGCAGCGACCATTTTTTTTTGCGAAGGTATGATGACGAAAAACACGTTCGCCACCATGATGGTTCCAATGACGGCCCCCACATGAATAAATGCGGCTTTTGCACTCAACAGATGACTCAAGCCAAAGGCATATAGCGAGAGCAGCGCGAAGATCAATGAGAAGAACAGCAGTCCGCGCTCAACCAGTCTCGTCTTACATAACGCATCGTAGATGAACCACATCAACACAATGGATCCGACGGCTGAACCAATGGCGATGAATGGAGAGATATTTGCGACCGCAGGGTCAATGAGATAAAGAGAAGGCGAGCGATAAAAAATCAGGATCAATAAGGCGGCGCCCGTCATAAACGTGAAATATGCCTCCCATTTGAACCAGTGCAGCAACTCAGGGAGCTTGGACGGGGCAACTTCAAATTTCTCCACATGATAGAAGCCGCCACCATGAACTGCCCACAAATCACCGGCGACACCAGGAGTCAGATCGGGTTTTCCACGCTCCAGATGACCTTCGAGCCAATTGAAGTAGAACGAAGCCCCAATCCACGCTATGCCGACAATGAGATGTATCCATCGTGTCATCAACGTCAGCCACTCGAGCATATAGGAATCCATAGTCCACCCTTACTGGCCGGTTGATTTCAGAAAATCACGACCTGTCTACTTCAAGTATTCGATACAAATCCGTTTCTATATTCTGTTTACCAAAATACAGGTTGTCCTCAATGTGCTGTAGATGCTCATACATCAATTTTTCTGCCTGATCGCCCGGTCCTTTCACCATCACATCGACCAGCGCAGAATGATCCACACAGGCGCACCCGCCGGACCCGGACAGGTTGTACTGCGCCACGATCAACGAGGTGCGGGCAATCATTTTTTTACCCATTTCGGCCAACGGCTTGTTGTTGGCGATGTCGGCAATATAAAAGTGGAAATCAATGGACTTCCTGAGCCCACGTGCCCGATTTCCGCTCAGAAAGTAGCGATTTTCTTCTCGAACCATCGCATTGAGCGTTTCTTCCTGATACGTCGTCAACTTTCCTGCCACCCTGCGGATCAGGGCACCCTCAATAATTCTTCTCGCTTCGAAATATTGAGGAACATCTTCCGGCTCGGTGGTTGTCACAATCGCGCCAATATTGGGCTTGATATCCACGACGCCTTCGTAAGACAGCCGTAACAAAGCGCGCCTGACGACCGTTCGGCTGACTGCGAAGATGTCCGCAAGGGAAATTTCGGTTAATCGAGCCCCTGGCTGGAGTTTTTGCTCGATGATGACGTCGAACAACCGCTCATACACGATGCCTTCCTGACTTTTTGACCCTTTGGACTTTTCCACTTCATTGCTCCAGTCTCGCCATGTACTCAATCTAGAATTCATTGCAAGTCAATTTGATTAAGGATTGTATACAACTTGAATATTGATGTGCAATTTATTTTACGTTTTTCTGCCCAGCTCAGTGAAGATACTTCATTGCCTCTGTTTATATCCAAGATATACCCCGCTGACTCGCTTTGGCGATAAAACAGATTAACCAATAAAATCAATATGTAAACGAACACATAACTGGCGGGCTCATCAAATTTACCGTGGGCACATGCTCACAATGCTCACTCAGATTGAGCAAAATAGTGACGCAACAGTGCTATGGATCAACCCCAATGGCAGGTACACCACAGGAGGACCAAAAATTGGCACCAAGTGTGTTTAAATTCAAAAGAAAAAATTCAGCTAGGTTGTACATGCGGGATGCCGTGGAATAACAAGCGGGGGATCAGTTTGTACATGAGCCCTTGCAACATCAGGGCACGGTGCCCTCCTCCTCGTGCATTCTGAACGGGCACCCAGTTCTCCAGTAATGACTACCCGTGTCCTCAGGTGAAAACACCCGAGTTTGCAGCATGAGCTGCCGCTATGCTCGTGCGAGAGCGGGACTTATGAAACCCGGGGCAGTCCACAATGGCTACAATGTGACCGCAAAGCCGGGGAAATGAATCATGTCGATGAATACTGTTGTTCGTGCTCGAATTGATCCGCAGATCAAAGATGAGGCATCGGCTGTTTTAGCGGCGACGGGCCTTACGTTGTATGATACGTTCCGCATCATGCTCACCCGTGTTGCTCACGAAAAAGCCTTGCCGTTTGATCCATTGACCCCGAACGGAACCACGAGTGCCGCGAGGCGCGTGCAGGCAATCTCAAGCGCTTGGATAGTGTCCGGGTGCTTATGGCTGATTTGGCGGCAGAAGACTGAGAGGACTGGGGCTATTCAATTTTATCACCCCACGGGCCTGAATAAGGGCTGGTGCTCCTAGGAGCATACAACAAGAGAATTCCACTTCTGGGCACTGCTATTTTCCGGGGGTAATACATGCACTGTGCCAGACTGGAGCACTTCAAATTCAAAACACAGCAACAGCACCGGCTTTGACAAGATGAAAGAAGTAGCCCCCCGATCCCGCGGACATTGTTTAAATCTACTTCGGTAAGTGTCTACAAAGGTGAAACCACCCTCATTGCTGCTGTAACGGGGGCTTCTGCTCTGCTTGTGGCGAATCAAATAACGGCTTTCTCCGGATCGGACATTCAGCTGGTCAACAGTAAAGACAACCGATGATCGAAAAATGCCGCAATCAATCTTTTAGGTGGCGAGAGATCAATGGTAATGGTATCGGCACTGAGCAACCAGAATGCTGTCATCCTGAACCGCATAAACCAGCCGATGCTCCTCATCAATCCGCCTGGACCAAAAGCCGGTAAGGTTATGTCTCAGCGGCTCTAGCTTTCCGATTCCATCAAACGGGGATCGCAGTACATCCCTCAAAAGGGTATTGATTCTCTTGAGTGTGGCTCGATCTTTCTTCTGCCAGAATAGGTAATCTTCCCACGCTTGATCTGAGAATTTAATCGGCATCAACCAGCTCTCTGACTTTGCCTCCGTTTGAAGCAAGCTGCTCGATTGACTCCATGAGCCGCTTCGCATTCTTCGGGCTGCGCATCAGATATGCGGTCTCTTCAAGCGCGTTGAAGTCTTGCAATGACATCATTACGACCGGCTGACCAGCTTGGCGAGTTATCAAAACTGGGGCGCGATCATCTGCAACCTTGTTCATCATCTCTGCTAAATGCTGGCGGGCGTGACTATAAGTTACGGCGTCCACATCAACCTCCTTTATTGTACTTATATTTGTACAATGCTAGCATAATTTCAGTTGAAGCCGAACTGTTGCTTCCAACCTTGGATTGCAGATAGCAGTAAAACCATAAGCGGTACCATCACAGAGAGAGCGGTTCAGCATCTGCTGCACCCGTTGCGACAGGCGTTCAATACTCCAACGCATGTCCACGGTAATCCCCCCGAAAATAGCGTCTATGCACCTGGGAAATAATAGTGAATTGCAGTGCGACACCCGCGTTATGGTTGCGCCCTGCCCTCCTGCAACGCCTCGTCGCTTGATATGCCCCCCACAGCAAAAATGGCTCACCTTCAAGGATACGGTCGCACCTCCGGCCCGTTGACCATACGTGTTTAAGTGTCCACGAAATCCTGGGAACTCAAGCTAGTCAAGGGAATGCGGGAGGCGCATCTACTTCGGCAGGTCGTTCAGCTCATAGTTAGTACTACGCCCGCCCGCATCCGATTTCCGCAATACACCCCGTTCGAGAAGGTTGTTGATGTCGCGTAGCGCCGTGTCTGGGGAACACTTGGCGATAGCCGCCCACTTGCTGCTAGTGAGCTTGCCTTCGAAGCCGTCCAGCAGCCGATTGAGCAACTTCGCCTGCCGCTCGTTCAAGGGCATCGTTGCCCAGCGCTGCCAGAACCGTGCTTTGCTCAGTACGGCGTCAAGCATGTGCTGGGCGTGGTCAACGGCGCGATGCAGAGTATCGAGGAACCACATGAGCCAGTCCGTGACATCCATCGACCCCTTTTGCGTTCGCTCAAGGATGTCATAGTAGGCCTTGCGCTCCCGCTGGATCTGCGCAGACAAACTGTAGAAACGCTGCGGGCTGCTATCGGCACGTGCCAGCAGTAGGTCGCCAATGGCTCGGGCGATACGGCCATTGCCATCGTCAAACGGGTGCAAGGTGACGAACCACAGATGGCCAAGGCCAGCCTTGAGTAACGGCGGTTCATTTGCTGGGCCATTCAACCACTCAAGGAAGCGTTTGATTTCGGCATCCAGACGGTCAGCTGGTGGCGCCTCGAAATGCACACGCTGCCGGCCGATGGGACCGGACACCACCTGCATCGAACCACTGGCATCGTCGCGCCAGCCGCCAACTTTGATTTTAGAAAAAATGGAGTAGCCTGTGGGAAATAGAGCAGCATGCCATCCAAACAGACGTTCTCGCGACACCGGTGCCTGACAGTTCGCAGTGGCGTCCAGCACCATCTCGACTACACCTTCGACATGGCGATCAACCGGAGCTAGCGCACCGATGTCGACACCCAACCGACGTGCAATGGACGAACGCACGGATTGTACGTTGAGTTGCTCGCCCTCAATCTCACTAGTCTTGAGCACGTCTTCGGTGAGCGCTCCGAGACTCGCTTGGTCGCGTAGCGCCATGCCCACATCAGCTAGGCGTCCCATCAACAGTCCCTGGGCACGACTGACCTCGGCCATAGGACCAGCAAGAGCCGCCAAATTGAAGCCCCAGTTCGGCCAGTCGCTGGCCTGCCAGATGTAATTACAATCTCCGCTATTCATGCGGATATTGTGGGCCATGTTCTCCGCATGCGCAAGTTAATCGCCGCACATAATGCGGCAAATAATATTCTCATTCACCGCACGGCGGAGCGTCTTGCCCTAGGAATGGGTTGGGTCAGACTTCGTAAATTAGGCATCCTCAACCCCGGGCTGAAGGTCTTCAATGGGCTACAGGAAAAATCCGCAGGTTTGAAGAAAACCTCAGCTCGGACCGGTTCGAAATCAATATCTCCGACATCAGGTGGCATTGCCAACATGTCAACCATACTTGGTGTTTCCGCCGGAACCACGCGAGCCCAGCAATACTCTCCGCCGATTGAACGGTCCCCGTCGCTACTTGGGCATGTCCATGAACCCATAAGGTTGAGGGATATCGATGATATAGCTTGTGACGCGCCGCTCAATTTAAGTTGCAACTGGAGGACGCCTATCGCCATGCGCCGAACCAACCGTTTTAACACTGAGGACAAGTGTCACCTACCTGATATTTTGTCCAAACCCGAATTGCCAAACTGTGACTCAGGTGGGAGGCAACGTGCTTTAAATTCACCACAATCCAGTTCTGGAGTGCTTCCCCCAGGAACAGATAATGTCAATTAGAACAACAAGATGATCTTTAACCGCCCAAAAGGTTGATTGTAGGGGGTTGCACTCCGAAGGGGGTCACTGGTTCGAATCCAGTCGGGCGCACCACATAAGTGATTGATTTTAAGTGAATCACTCAAAACGTTAAACCGAATCAAAGCCGCCTTGTGTGGCTTTTTTTTGTGCTTTTTTGTGGTTAAGTGTTACAGATTTTCGGTGGCGAATTGGCACCATGCCGCGCTTTCGTGCCGATTGGCACCAGCCATAAACAATTCAAGCGGCGAAGAATGCATCGATCAACCAATCTTCACCATTCGGATTGGCTATTTGTCGCATCCCGGGTGATTATAAGGACGTTTCATAAACAGATGTGGGTGCGTTTGATACCAGTCTTTCATGGCCTGGATGGGTGTTCGACTGTGCAGTGCGGACTGGGGTAACTGGTGGTTGTAGAGGTGCACATA
>DATKTJ010000153.1:0-2467 GCA_035531235.1 Halothiobacillus sp.
GAAATCGAAGCCATCGTCTCGTTGTCTTAGGGCGGGCTGAATCGGGCCGGATGGCCTATCGTTTCGCTAATATTTAGTTGCCGGTACTCGGACGCGTTCTCACATAATCTCGACGAACGACTGTTCGATTACCCCCGGATAACAGGCAGTAGCGCATGAACCCAGCGCGCCAGATCGATTGGCGAACCATTATTGCGCTTAATGTCGTTTCGATATTCTCGCAAATTGGCCAGTTCGGCATCGGCTTTGTGGTGCTGCCCCTCTGGCTGGCGCAACATGGGCTCAATGTGACGGAGTTGGGATTACTTGCGTCTGCAGAATGGCTGGGCATGCTGGTCGGTTTGGCCATTGCCCCGCGCCTGAATACTCGTTTCGGGCATCGTGCCGTCATCTCAATCGGTTTGCTGGTCACGATTCTGGCGTTTGCGGCGATGCCGACGATCGGCAGATTCATCTGGTCGCCTGCTGTTGCCCTCCTCGGCGTGGGCATGGGGCTGCGCTGGATCGGGTTGGAGCCCTGGCTGTACCGGATTGCGCCCAGTGAGGGGCGGGGACGTCTGGTCGGTTTTCATGAAACCCTGATCGGCATCGCGCCCATTCTGGCACCCGTTTTGACGAAATGGGTGGGCATTATGGGTTCCGGACCGTTGGTTCTGGGTATGGTATTCACGGCGTTGGCCTTTTTGCCGCTGGCGTTTGCACGGCCCATTCCGAAGGGAGCGACGGAATCAGTCGCCCATCCAAATCGGGATAACACGTGGGTGCGCAACAACATTCTGGCGTTGGGTGTCGCCACGGCCGTGATCGGCGGCTTCACGGAGGCCGCTTTCTCCGGCCTTTTCCCCATTTTTGGTGCCGGTCGCGACCTCAGTCCGGATCAAATGGTGACCCTGCTGTCCTTTTTTGGTCTTGGCGGCTTATTGCTGCAGTACTTGATGGGCTGGCTTGCCGACCATCGTGGTCTGGCCTTCGCCGTTCTGGTGAACGCCAGCATTACGGTGCTGATGGCCGTGCTGACCAGTCTGCCCCTGGGGTTCAACGGTCTGGCCTTCACCTTCTTTGCGCTGGGCGGCACGATCACCGCGTACCTGACCCTGGCCATCGTCGCTTCCACCAAGGCGGGGCACGGGGATTTGTCGGTCAATGTCCGGCTTATTTCCATGGCGTATACAGCGAGCTCTATTTTCGGGCCTTTTAGTGCCGGTTTTGTGATGAAAATGCTGACCAGCGACGCGCTGATCTGGCTGGTGGGTGTGTTGGGTGCGGCCTTGTGTGGTTATGTGCTGTACCAGAGTCGCCGCGAACCGTCGTCCAATGGACATTCTGCGGGCTGAAATATTTCACCGGGGCGTGATACGGGTTGTTGAAACGACCGGATGCCCATCCGAAGATGAGTGCCGGTTATGGCGCGCTCAGCGCGGTCAGGCAGTCGTCGAGTACCTGCAGGAGCTTGTCCATATCCGCCTGACGGGTTTCGGGGCAAACCAGCATCATGTTGTGGAACGGGGTCAGCAGCACACCATGATTCAGCAGGTAGAGGTGAATCGCATGTTCCAGTTCGTCATGCTGGGCCGCGCGGGCTTCTTTGGCGTTGACGGGCGCGGTCGCGCAGAACTGCAGTTCAAGCCGTGCGCCGATCCGGGTGATGCACCACGGTAGGGCATGGCGTTCCAGCAAGGCATCCAAGCCCTGTTCGAGGGTCGCGGCGAGCGTCAGCATGTGTTCGTAGGCTGCAGGCGTGGCGACCTCGGTGAGCGTGGCATGCATGGCAGCGAGGGTCATCATGTTGCCGGACAGGGTCGTGCCGATGCCGGAATGGCCGGGTGGCGCGACATCCTTGGCTGCCTGCATGCGTGTGGCAAGTTCTTCGCTGAATCCGTAGGCCGCTGCGGGCAATCCGCCGGCAATCGGTTTGCCGAAGACGATGAAATCCGGCTCGATCCCAGCATTGCGTGCCCAGCCCCCGCGTCCGCTGGAAATGGTGTGGGTTTCGTCCAGGATCAGCAGGGTACCGTGGCGTCGGGTCACCGCACGCAGGCGGGCGATGAAGCCGGGTAGCGGCGGAACCATGCCGCAGTTGGTGAGGGCGGGTTCGGTGAGTAGACAGGCGATTTCTCCGGTGGCCAGTTCGCGTTCCACGGCCGCGAGATCGTTGAAATCCACCGCCACGGTATGCAGGCCCAGATCGACGGTTTGCCCGAGCAGGCTCGCCCGGCTGACCGTTTGGCCATCAACGACATCGACCAGGGTATCGTCCACCGTACCGTGATAGCAGCCGTCGAATACCAGTACCTTGGTGCGGCCGGTCACCGCGCGGGCCCAGCGAAGAACAAAGCGGTTGGCATCGGTCGCGGTGGTGACCACCTGCCAGAACGGCAGGCCGAACTGATCGGCCAGCGCCGCGCCGACATCGGGTGTCGTGACGCTCGGCAGCATGGTGGTAAAACCCCGGCGCGCCTGTTGTTCA
>DATKTJ010000154.1:0-4084 GCA_035531235.1 Halothiobacillus sp.
TCGTGTTGCAGGGGGTGATGAGTCAGGCCGAGGCTCGGCGGGCGGCCCAGCGATTTCTGGAGCCGGTGTTTCATCATGTCAGTCAGATCGACGCCGTCGGCACCGTGGGTTTCGGCCTGCCGCTGACGATCTGGATCAAGCTTGACAGCGGCATGCATCGCGTCGGATTCACCCCGGCGGAATTTCACGACGCCTATGCGCGATTGAGCCGCCTGCGCGGCGTTCGCCCCAACCCCGCCGTGCTGACCCATTTCGCCCGTGCCGACGAGCCGGATCGTCATCCCACCGAACGACAGATTCAGGTGTTCAACACTTCCCTGGATACGCTGGACAGCTTCGCAGGCGAAACCAGCCTCTGCAATTCGGCCGGCCTGCTCGCCTTCCCCGAGGCGGGCGGCGACTGGGTCCGGCCGGGCATCATGCTCTATGGCGGCAATCCCTTTGTGACCGGTACCGCAGCGGATCATGGGCTGCGCCCCGTGATGACCCTCACCACCCGTCTGATTGCCATTCGTCACGTCGCCCAAGGCGAGGCCGTGGGCTATGGTGGCCGGTTTGTGGCGCCCGAAGCCATGCCCGTCGGTGTGGCGGCGATCGGTTATGGCGACGGCTATCCCCGTCATGCGCCCGACGGCACGCCCATTCTCGTCAATGGTCAGCGTGCCGCCATCATCGGCCGGGTATCGATGGATCTCGTGACCATCGACCTGCGCGGTATTACGGCTCAGGTGGGTGATGAAATCGAGTGCTGGGGGGCGCAGTTGCCGATCGACGAAGTCGCGGCATCATCCGGCACCATCAGCTATGAGTTGATGTGCCAGATGAGCGGTCGGGTGCATCGGGTAATGACCGACTAACGCTCATTGATTGATGTAACGAAAAGGCCACGAAAAAGGCCAGGGTTTCCCCTGGCCTTTTGTCTATCTACCGTCGGGCGCTCGATCAGCGCATTCGACGCTCAGACTCACAATTAATCGTCTTGTTGCCCGTGCTGATGGCGATCTTCAGCTTCATGCCGTTGGCCTCGGTCATGATCGAAATTGAACAGACTCATCAGATCGCCGATGGCCGGCCGGTTGAGCGGCTTGTACGGGTCGCTGCTGCTGGCGACAGGGTCGGGCAGATTGTCGCGGCTACGCGCCGAGAGCGGCTTGAGATGCCAGTTCTTCTCGATGAATTTCAGGATCGATGCATGGTCGTTGTACACGTGGTCCACATGGCCCTTCTTGGCGAAGGGGGAAACCACGATCAACGGAATCCGCGTGCCGTCACCGAAGAAATCGATGGGTTGGATATAGCCGGAATCGTAGTACCCGCCGCCTTCGTCGGTCGTGATAATGATCGCCGTTGACGCCCAGGCCTGCTTGTCACTCTTCACGCGCTGGATGATGTTCGCCACGAAGTTCTCGAAATCAGGCATAGTCGCGTTGGCCGGATGGCCTGCCTTGCTTTCGAAGGGGCGGATAAAGGAAACAGCTGGCAGCGTGCTGACGTTGGTCACGTCCTTGTAGAACTGCGTGACATCCTGAAGGTTGTCCTTCAACGGGGTGGTCATGATGCTCTTGAACCCTGTCAGCGGGTCGCAGATGCTGCAGTACTCATTGGTCGTCGTTACGCCATCATTGCGGCCGCCGCTATACCACTTCCAGGAAACACCCTTGGCAGAAAGCGCATCAGCGATGGTCGGGATGGTCTGTGGTGGCAGGGTGAACTGATCCGCGCCCAAGGGCTTGGCCATGCCGTCCGCCGTATAACCCAGACCGTAGTTGTTCAGCAGATAAAAGGTACTGGGTGCGCAGTTGCCGTGATTGAAAGCCTTGCCCGGTATCGAGTTGATGTAATCCATGATGGGCGCCACACCCGGTTGATTGATATCCGCACAGTTCACATACGAACCGCCGCGGTAGCCATCCTGCGTGTAGAAGTTATTGGTGCCAGGCTGCGGGTTGGGGTTTTCGATCTGGTTTGCGGGCGGCATGTCGGGCTGGCCATTCATCGTATGGTAGGCCACGTCACCGGTGACGATCGCAATGAAGTTGGAGCCGGTGCCCCCCATGATGGCCTGGTGATAGTTGTCGCTGATCGCGTAATGATCGGCCATGGCCTTGAAGACCGGCGCATCACCCGTACTCATGTTATAGAAACCCATGGCTTCGCCGCCCTGGAACGTATTGCCTGGGGTGGGAGCGGGGGCGCTATTTTGCGGCCCAATACCGACAGTCAGATCCGCCCATGCGAACAGATCGTTTTTGCCCTTGTCATACTGTTGCCACATCTGAAAGAAGCGATGCATCGGATCGCCGGTATGGGCGTCATAAGGTACATATTTGGTGATCTGGAACGGCCCATTGGGCAGATCGGCCGGGAAACGGGCATCCGCGACGCGCGGGGGCTGCCCCGTGGCGTAGGTGGTGGCGGGTTGCGGCAGGTACGCGTAGGGCCCGGCCAGAACTGGGTCGATTTCATACTGGGTCAGGTCAGACGCCTGCTGCTGGGCGCCCTTGTCGAAATTGGGGCCTGGTGTTCCGTCGGCGTTGATAATGCCTTCGGACAACAGGTTGTCGACAGTTTGCCCGTGGCGCGGCTGGTATGCGCCAAAGAGGTTATCAAAGGTATGGTTTTCGCCGATGATCACGATCACATGCTTGATCGGTGTGCGGGTTTTATCGTGGTCATGATCGTCCCCCGCGCCCATTGCCAGCGTAGCGGGCGACTGGCAGATAACAGCAAGGCAGAGCGCGAGTGCAGATAACTTAGGTCGGTCATTCATCATCATGAGAATCTCCTTATGGGGCTAAGACAGCAGCTGAACTTCCTGATTCACGAGCCTGAATGTCTCCATGAATGGGCATTAGGCTCCCTTTGCAGCGCAAAGTATGGGCACGGATTGAACCGTGCTCAGTGAGCTTGGATCGTCAGCGTGACAGTGTTGTGAAGAACGCGTGAAGTATTATTGATGCTTTTATTACAATGCCTTACAGCGCGCATGCTGCCGCCATTGTCTAGAATTAGGCAGGATCTATTGGGTTGGGTGCGGTAAAAATCGACGATGACAGTACCGGGCTCAGGCAGTCATGATCCGTCTGGTGACAAAGGGGGTTCATTGGGTGGACCCTGCGCGGAATGAGGGTTTAAGTAGACATAAGAATCGCGTTTTCGCCGTGGCGATTGCGGCAGAATACGGGATCATCAATTCAGAAGGGATGTGCCCGACGAGTCGCACTGTGGATAGGATGACGATGAGCAACTCGTTTCCATCTGGCATTTCTTTATGACAAATCATCAACGACTGTTTAGCGGGGAGATCGTCATGCAGGTACTGGTGTTTCAGCACGAACCGTTTGAAGGACTCGGTGCCATGGCACCCTGGCTCGAGGCGAGGGGAGCAAGCGTTCGGATGGTGCCGCAGTTCGAACCGCACGACGAGGTGCTTCCCGATCCGGAGAGCCTGGATCTGATTGTCCTGCTCGGCGGTCCGATGAGCGTACACGATACCGCCATCCATCCTTGGCTTCTCGGCGAGAAACGATATATTCGACAAGCCCTGGATAGGGGGTGCCCGATGTTGGGGGTCTGCCTTGGCGCTCAACTTATTGCCGAACAACTCGGTGCGTCGATCAGTAAAAATCAGCACAGGGAAATTGGCTGGTGGCCGATCCACTGGACCGACGAAGCGCATACGATCTGGCCCCAAGCCAAATCACCTACGCGTGTCTATCACTGGCATGGGGAAACCTTTGATCTCCCCAAGGGCGCAGAGCGTTTGGCAACCAGCGCCGCGTGTGCGAATCAGGGTTTTAGGTACGGAGAATGCGTCGTCGGATTGCAATTTCACCTGGAAATGACCAAGGCAACGGTCGAGGATCTGATCATTCATGGGGGGGATGAGCTTGTCACCGCCCCGTTTATTGCTGATGAGAAAACACAGTTACACGAACCCGCGAGCAGCTATCTGCAGAATCAGGCGTTAATGGCGGAATTATTGGGTTTTTTGACCAAGTCCCGACTTGCGGACCAGGAAATGACTGAGTGAGGGATGGATGTGCTCGCGTCCGATGGAACCCCGTCACTTGGTGACGGGTGG
>DATKTJ010000155.1:0-4116 GCA_035531235.1 Halothiobacillus sp.
CGGGCGCTTCTTGTAGGTTTGCAGGTGGTTCTTGAAGAAGAAGCTGGCGAGATAACGGCGGATGGTTTCCTCTGGAGTTTCGTTACCCTTCCTGCCCAGGCTTTCCGCGAGCCAGGCCATGTTTTCTTCAAGTGTCTCGGCACCCCACACGGCCAGCAAGAATTCACGAATGCGGCTGGCGGCATCGTCCTCGAACCAGAGATCATCGGTGATCGGCACGATGCCATCAGTGTCGGCGGGAAAACTCTGGTAGCGGGTGGCATCGAAGCCGACATTACTCGCGCGGGCGTAGATCAGACCGGGTTCGTCCAGGCTGTAACGGCCCATCATGCAGCCGATGATGTAAGACACAATTTCTTCAAGAGTGTCTTTACGGAAGAGTGATAATCGCTCCACTTCAGTAAAATTACCAGCATAGCGGTAAGAAGGATTTTGCCAAAGAGTAATTTGCTCAATAGGTAAGCTAATTTCTAATGTTTTTATTCCGAACTTATCTGCTACAAATTCATTAATATTTTTTTCACCATTAAGATGTCTCTCTATTTGAATACTACTTTCGGAAAGAATGTAGTCAAAATAAACAATTAATGACCCCTTGTTGCCAAGAGGCAAATTAACAAATTCTAGAGACATTTCGCTTGCATCCCAATCTCTTTTCGCAGAATCAATAAGATCTGCAACAATTGACTCTATTTCTTCGTTCCTTTCTAGAAGTGGCAAGGAGAGCACGTCACCAACTTGTAGGTTTACAGACGGGTTTATTGCATCGATTAATTCATTGGCCAAACGAGAGTTCAAGAAAGCCATCGTTATTGCAAGGAATTCATCTTCTACTAAAATGGATGCTCCGCCTACATCGTATAAAGAGTCTTCTCGTAGGTAACGAAAACTTGGTATTGCTGACGTTACTAACGTCCAAGTAATTCCTCTTTTGTACCAATTCTTTTCTGGAATTATCCGTGCTGTTTTATCATTCCGATAATATTCAATAGCTTCTTCTGACCAATTTATAACGTAATCGAAATTGCCATACCATTTCCTAAACTTTCCACCTTTAGCATAGAAAAGCCATTTCTTACCACGCCCCAGTAATTCCTTGTTTACTTCCCACCAGTATCGAAGAAACCTATCGTTATCTCCTGTCAGAGTTAGACTTTCCCCAAAACTAATATCTTTTATTTTTTGTTTGCTATCAAAAGCATCAATAATGCAATCCTTAACCCAATAACAAATCGGACTGTTTGGAACCTTTTTAAATCGAGATTGATTTACTGTGAACTTCCATGTACAGCTCTTATTAGAAATTGCTTCAAGTGTTCGTGGTGCCTGATCTTCGCTATCGCTAAACTCGGAGAGCTTGATATATGTGCCACTATAATTGGGAGCATTCGTAATCTGAACTGTAAAAGCGCATACCGCTACAGCCGCACCTGAGAAACCTGAATAAGACAATTGAATAAGAGATGTAAGGGACTGACTGATTATATTAAGCCGCAAATTGTGATGGCTTCCCAAAAACATCCAAGTTTGAGGTGCCATAAATGAAGCATACCCACCCTTGGAAGCGAAAAGCATATTGCGGGAAATAAATGCCGAATAAATATCCCAAATTGAATCAGGGTAGTTATCCTTAACAAATAGTTTTAATTGTGAGTTCATTCCACGACGACTCATGTACGGCGGATTCGCTACTACCGCATCAAACTGCATCCCCAACACCCTCGCCTGCGCCGCCAGCGGCAACAAATCCTGCGCCGCCGCCTTGGCATAAAGATCACCGTTCTGAATGGCCTGCTGTAATCTATTGTCCATCGTCGCCAATTGCTCAATCAGTTTAGGTGGAATCTGGATCAACGAGCCAAAGGTTTTAGCATTGGCGAAGGTATCGATCAGCAAGCGGATGGATGGTGCTTCGACAAGCTCAACACGAACGGAATTGAGTGCTGGAATGATTTCATCAGCGTCCAGCCCCTTGCTCTCCTGCAATGCCATCACATTGAGTTTGGGCGGATTATCGAACAGGCGGCGATCGTCGGCGCGGGCTTTCATCATCAGGGCGAAGCCAGCCATTTGTGCAGCTCGATCATCAATGTCGAGGCCATAGAGGTTTTTTTCCAGAATCAGACGTGGGATGGCACGGAGCTGGTAGCCGCGCTCAAGGTAAATGCTCTTGAGTACGTCGTAGGCCACGACCAAGATGTGGCCGCTGCCACAGGCGGAGTCGAGCACGGTGATGGTTTCGGGGTTGAGGCTACCCCCGTCTTCATCCATGCGAGTCTGGATGAGGGCATCGAGCCGGGCTTGGACCTCGGGCGTCTGCTCGGCGGGTTCGATGTAATACGGCCACTGGCTTTTCAGGGTGGATGCTGGATTGGACATCAGCCACAGACGACCGACGCTGTTCTGCACCAGGTATTGCACGATCCAGTTGGGGGTGAAGAGCTGGGTGGCGGCGGGAATGTCCTCAGACTTGACCACTTTGCCGATTACTTCGTCCTTCTTCTCGCTGATGTAGAACTGGTAGAGCCAGCCGATGATTTCGACCTGTTGCCAGTCTTCTTCGGGTATGGCTGTCACCAGCTTGGCGATGATGGAATCGGTGCGCAGCAGGTTATCTGGCAGCAGCAGTTCGGTTTCGTCATCAATGTGCTCGAACAGAAATGGCATGGCGCGGGAGAGCGCATTGCACTGGGCGACCAGCAGCATTTTGTAGAGTTCACCGTCCTTGTTACCCGCCAACTTGAGTTCGATTGCCTTGGATTTGTTGAAACCTGGCAACTCCAGCTCGGTGGCCTGGTTGAGAATTTCTGGCATACCGCCTGCACGATTGGACAGTACGCGAAGGCCGTGATCCAGATAGTCATGGATTTCCATATAGCGCAGCGCGGCAAAGCGGTTGAACCAGGTGTAGGCGACGGCCTCCATCGTTTGGCTGAAGCCTACCGTCTGGATGTGCTTGGTCAGGCGTTCGCGTTGCTCATACACCTTAGCCGGCCATTCCCGTCCGGCGATAATGGCGATGTCGCCTTTTCTTTCGCTGGGTGCGACTTCAAGCTTGCCGCCCGTATCAGATAAGCCGAGTTGATTGGCGCGAGCGGTAACGGCGGCGATGAAATCCTTACGGGCTTGCGGAGCGTAGGACTTGAGTTTGGATTTGTTCATTCTTGTTAGAGCCGTTCGATATGCTGGTGGATGCGAGCGAGAATTTCGCTAAATGGGATTTGCCCGGTGTAGTACAGCGCAGCGGTTTCGCGATATTGGGTTTCGTACAGGCTGCGCACTTGGGGATCGGAAAGCAGGAAGGCTTTGTTACTGGCGATGTCGAGGTTATCGCCGGAACGGAAGCGCTCAATTTTACGGGCGTGATAAGTCGGCGTGCCGATAAAGCGCAGCACTTCCGGGCTATCGAGCAGGCAATACAGATCGTAGTAATGCCGCATGAAATTTTTTGGAAACGTCTTGGTTTCCTGCTGCATCCGAAACTTGGTCGAGACGGTTTGCAGTTTTTCGACAAAGGTATAAGCGGAGCTGTAACAAGCGACATCCACGGCCCGATTATCAATGACCGCGACTTTCGCTTTAAAGGCGGCATCCAGCGCCCACGACGAGATGGTGCAGGGTGTGTTTGGCGCCGTGTCGTCAAAGCCTACTTCAAGCAGGATGCCGTCTTTCACGCCATGCAAAGGTCGAGTCCGTATGGGATAAGTGAGCAAGATGCCGCAGTTGCGATATTTGGCATCGTCAAAATCGGTATCGCGCATGACGGATTTCAGTCCGGGAATTTTGATCCGGCTGGACAGCCAATCGAAAAAGTCATGGCGCGATGCCTGATGAGCGGGTTTGTCCTGGTTTTTTCCTGATTTAACGCCAAGCTCTGCGGGCGGCTCGAAGCGAACATCAATGTCTTCCGAAAATCGATGGATGAGTTGATAGCCTTTGGATAGCGAGGTGCCGCCCTTCAATTCAAATTTCCAGCCTTGTTGTTGCAGCCCCCACAGGCAATGCATCAACCAATAGTCTTTTTCGATCAGGTAAGGGTCAATATTCTGTGCATCTGCAATCTGCTCGATGAGAACCAGAAAGCCATCGTGTTCATGCAGAAAAACAGGCGATTTC